>JASGEW010000158.1:0-20794 GCA_047606125.1 Niabella sp.
TATATCCAACTCCTGGGATATGGCTGATAATATCTCTGCTTTAACCTGTTCTTTGGTCATGGTTTGATGGATTTGGTTACCCTAAGTTCTAACTTTTTTACATTCCCTGCAATTTGTCATACACCCCCAGGGGAAAGCCCACTGGGAATTCTTCTCGATTAAACAATTCTTTTCATTAACTGGTCTCAAAACGTTAGCTTGAGCTATGCACTTTAGTGCAAGGCTTTAGCTTCTACAAATGTATCGTAGATTTGAGGGATGGAGCATTTAAGAAAAAGCAGCCATAGCGATCATCAGCTTCATGTTCATGTGGTTTGGGGTACGAAATATCGGTATTCGGTATTACGGGGGGAAGTTCAAATTCGATGCAGGGACTTAATACGTCAGGTTTGTGATGCAATGGATGTGAGGATATTAAAGGGAGTTGTGAGTAAAGATCATGTCGATCTTCATTTGAGCTATCCTGCAAAAGTATCTGTAAGTGATTTGATAAAACGTCTGCAAGGCAAAGTAGAGGAAAGGAACCTGAACGCTTGGTAAAGGGCGTTCACCCTCCAATTATATCCGAGTTTGATTATTGGGCGGTTCAACACAAACTGGATGGCCGGACCATTATAAAGCAAAAAAAAGAAGAAGTGTACTTAAGAGGTGTGTTGCACTGCAACGAATGTGGCCGGCTGATGACTTCCGGTAAAAGTAAAGGACGTTCAGCGTACTATTGGTATTACTATTGCAAAACACATAACAAAAATTACCGGGCTGACACGTTACATAAAAAGTTTGATGAACTCCTTAATGAGATGACGATGAAACAGGAGGCAATTAAGGTAATATCAGATCGCATCGATAAAGCAATAAACAATAGAAGGAAAAATAGGGGAGGTGATCTTATGAGAACCCGGCTGCAGCTTCAGAAAATCAGGCAGAAAATTGAGAGAGTTGAAGAGCAGCAACTTCTTACCCCGGTGAGCCCATCTACTTACAAAAAGGTAATGAGCGACCTGGTTGTCACTGAACATCGTTTGAATGAGCAGCTGGCCGACCAAAATAGTGGAGTTGCAAAATTTGAAGAAATCAAAAACGGTATACTACCTTACTTCAAAGATTTAAAATCAGTGTTTCACGATCTTGATTTATTGCGTCAGCAGATGCTAATAAATGTTGGGTTCTCCCGTTCCCTTAGTTGGACCGGAGAAAAGTGGAGAACCGCTAAATTGCACTTCGTATTTGCTGATAACGCATTGATTTTGAAAAAAAAGGGTTGATCGAAATCGACCAACCCAGCGAAATTTTGGGAGAAACTCCCAGGTGTAGCGGAGATGGGAGTTGAACCCATGACCTCAGGGTTATGAATCCTGCGCTCTAACCGCCTGAGCTACCCCGCCAACGGGCGGCAAAAATATAGATATTTACTTGAATAATGAAATGATTTTTAAAGAGAATTTTCCACGATCTCGTCCATATAAATAGCACTATGACTTTCGTTGAAAACACATTTACCGGCTTTAATCAATAATACCTGGGGCGATTCGTGCTCAATACCATATCTTCCTGCAACCTCATTTGAAATATTCCTGTTTGCGATCAGATCGAGATAATAAAAATCTATACTCCCGGGCAGCTCATTTTTATACAACCTGTTTTTTATAACCGAACTGATGGAGCAACGGGTGCTGTGCTTAAAGATGAGCTGGGGCTTGCTGAAAGATTTTTTGTCGATCTCACTCAACTGTTCTTCTTTATCCAGAGTTATCCAATTCATAGTTTAGCCATTTATAATCTTTTTAAAATTTCTTCACCGATGGCCTCTGTTCCCAGAATTTTATCTTTAGGTGTGGATGCATCAGCAATATCGCCGGTTCTGAAGCCGGCTTTTAATACTGCATCCACTGCATTGATCACGGCATTGCTTTCTGCTTTCAGGCCAAAAGAAATATCCAGCAATAAAGCGGCAGACAGTACAGACGCCATCGGGTTGGCAACTCCTTTACCGGTAATATCATGGGCCGATCCGTGAATAGGCTCATATACTCCTGTTCCGTCGCCTACTGATGCGGAAGCCAGCATACCCATGGAGCCCGCAATCTGCGAAGCTTCATCTGTCAGAATATCGCCGAATAAATTGGCTGTTACAATTACATCAAATTTTTTGGGATCTTTGATCAGCAGCATTGCAATTGCATCTACAAACTGGTATTCTACTTCCACATCGGGATATTCGGGCGCGATCTTTTGTACCACTTCCCTCCAAAGACGACTTGTTTCCAATACATTCGCCTTGTCTACCGAACATAATTTTTTTCTGCGCGTACGGGCTGCTTCAAAGGCTTTGCGTGCAATGCGCTCTACTTCAAATTTGCTGTAAGTTGCAATGTCAAAAGCGCTGTCACCATCCTCTTTTCTTCCTTTTTCTCCAAAATAAATATCACCGGTCAGTTCGCGGAAAAAAAGAATATCGGCTCCTTTTAAAATTTCGGGCTTAATGCTGGAGGCTTCTAACAGTTCATCAAATAATTTAATGGGGCGCAGGTTGGCATATAAACCGAGCTCTTTACGCATTTTAAGCAAGCCCTGCTCTGGTCTTACTTTGGCAGATGGGTCGTTATCATATTTAGGATGCCCCACGGCGCCAAATAATACGGCGTCCGAAGCTTTCATTTTATCTAATGTCTCATCGGGCAGGGGAGTGCCGGTTGCTTCAATGGCAACATGTCCTATAAGCGCTTCATCATAAATAAACTCATGGCCAAACTTTTCAGCCACTTTATCTAATACTTTTTTGCCTACAGCAGTAACTTCCTGTCCGATCCCATCACCCGGAACTATTAAGATATTTTTTTTCATTTATATTGTTTTAGACATTTTGTTTTAAAGCAATGGATACCAAATAACCGGTCAGGATGCTTTCTGTTATTAATTCGCCGCCATCCTCACACATTCCGAATATTATATTGTACTTCCAGTTGTATTCAACGGCAGACAACCGGTGCAGCTGGTCTAATACAATGGCGCAAAATAAAAATAATAACAGCAAAATAAAAGTGGCTTTGGAATGTTTTTTAAAAGTGGCATCGCCGCTTTTATAAGCGAGGTAAACCGGCGTTAGAAAAATAAAACCCAGAAAAAGCGCGGAAAACAGCTCCATGATCTTCTCACCACGCTGGCTGTTCATTTGGAAAGCATCGTATAAGGTATCTGCAATTATATTATGTATCCTGAATACGTCTTCAAGAAAAAGGATTACAAAAACCAGTATCCAGGTAAAATATCTTTTTTCTTTCCGAAACAGGGCCAGCAGCAAAAGCGCGATGATCATAATGATCCATTTGAAATTCTGCCAGTCCTCGGCATAGCTTTCGTTTACGCCGATATCAAAAAGTTTAGGATCGGGGAAAGGATGATAAAAATTGATCGCATCCATAACGATCAGGTAAACGTCTATGCCTAATAAAATAAAAAGCGGGATAAAATATTTCAGGTTTTTGGATGCTTTCAAAATGAATTAATAATAAAGTTCACATGTATTATGGTGTAAAAAATATCCTAAATCAAATTCAGCATTTTTTGTGTGGCTTTTATGGCCGCCACAGTCTGGTCGCTGTCAAGTCCGGTTGTGGTAAACTCCCGGCCGTTTAGTTCCCAGCTGATCAATGTTTCACAAAGGGCGTCGGTTTTTCCACCCGGCGGTATGCGCACAATGTAATCTTTGAGTTTAGCGAGGGCTAATTTCTTTTTGGTATAAATTTTATTGAGCGCATTCATAAAGGCGTCATACTGCCCGTCTCCGGAAGCACTTTCTTCCACCACACCATCATCAAATTTGACACGAATGGTTGTTGATGGCCGCATGTGCTTGGAATGGGTGAGTACATAATCCTCTACCAGCACTTTTTCGCCGATGGTATGGCTGTCCAGTACATCTGATATAATATAGGGAAGATCGTCCTGGGTAACCGTTTCTTTTTTATCGCCCAGTTCAATAATTCGCTGGGTAACGATCTTAAGGTCTTCATCAGAAAGCTGAATGCCCAGCTGGGACAGGTTATTTTCTATGTTGGCCTTGCCGGATGTTTTGCCCAGCGCATATTTACGCTTGCGGCCAAACCGTTCGGGCATCAGGTCGTTATAATAAAGATTTTTCTTTTTATCACCGTCAGCATGTATACCCGCCGTTTGGGTAAATACGTTTTCACCCACCACAGGTTTATTTGCCGAAATACGAAAACCAGAAAAGGCTTCCACCAGTTTACTTACTTTGTAAAGCGCTTTCTCATTTACGGATATTTGTACATCTTTCTGGAAATCGTTTAAAACTGCCACAACGCTTTCCAGTGGCGTATTTCCTGCTCTTTCCCCCATGCCATTAATGGTTAAATGCAAGCCGTTTACACCGGCTTTTACAGCTTCCAGCGCATTTGCAACACTGAGGTCGTAATCATTATGTCCATGAAAGTCGAAATGAAGGGCAGGGTAGCGCGCTGTAATTTCTGTAAGGTATTTTGAAGTTTCTGAAGGGATCAGCACGCCTAAAGTATCGGGCAATAAGATCCTTTTTACCGGCTGTGTTTGCAGGAAATCTATATACTGAAAAACATAATCCCTGGAATGACGCATGCCATTGCTCCAGTCTTCCAGGTAAATATTGCAGGTGATCCCTTTTTTGGCCGCCAGTTTTAATACAGCTGCAATTTCGCTAAAATGCTGTTCAGGCGTTTTTTTCAGCTGGTGCGTTAAATGATTTAAAGAACCTTTGGTAAGCAGGTTCATCACTTTCGCGCCGGCTTTTTCCATCCATTTGACAGAAGTATCGCCATCGACAAAAGTAAGTACTTCAATTTTTTCTGTAAATCCGTTCGCAGCTGCCCAATCGGTAATTTTTTTTACCGCCTGAAACTCGCCTTCCGATACGCGGGCTGAAGCTATTTCAATACGGTCAACCTTTATTTCGGTTAACAGCAATTGTGCAATGGTTAATTTTTCCTGCGCTGAAAACGACACACCGCTGGTTTGTTCCCCATCGCGCAACGTGGTATCCATTATTTCGATGTGCCGGATCTCACTGCTGCTCCCTTTTCGGGGGAGTGGAGAATTGGAAATGTTCTTATTGAGAGAAGTCATTTTTGTTTAAGCAAATTTTACTGTTGGCGTTAGAACCTTTCCTCTTTTGGGAGAAGATTAATATAAACTCTTTTCTGCAAAACCTGCTATTTCATTTTTCATGGCCTGCAGATAGTCGATGTCGTCAAAACCATTTGTAAGGTTATGTTTTTTATAACCATTGATGTCGAACGATTCACTTTCGCCTGTGGCCAGTATGGTTACCTTCTGTTCGGGCAGGTTTACTTCAAACTGTGCGTCAGGGTTTGCTTCTATCGATTTGAAGATCTTGTCGAGGAAAGCTTCGCTTACGGTTACGGGCAGGATACCTACATTTAGTGAATTGCCTTTGAAGATATCTGCAAAAAAACTTGATATTACACAACGGAACCCGTAATCATATATAGCCCAGGCCGCATGCTCCCGGCTGCTCCCGCTGCCAAAGTTTTTTCCGCCTACCAGTATCTTACCTGAGTAAATAGGATTGTTTAATACAAAGTCCTGTTTGGGGGTGTTATCGTTATTATAACGCCAGTCACGAAATAAATTATCGCCAAAACCTTTGCGTTCGGTTGCTTTTAAGAAACGTGCGGGAATGATCTGATCGGTATCCACATTTTCTATTGGCAGCGGAACTGCAGTGGATGTAAGTATTGTAAATTTATCGTATGCCATTTTTAATTGCTTTAAGCTTTTTTAGAGCTACGGCTATTAGCTTCAGCCGCGGCTTTTTAAGTCGTTAATAATTTTTTGTTGCAGATTATATATAAGTTTTTTAATAGAAACAATATCGGCATTAAGTTTTTCGTATACATCTTCTGAAATATATCCAAGGTCTTTACTTAACTCCAACTGATAGTCCAGCTCCGTAGCAGAACCTAATGCCATATCTAAAAACCTTATAAATTCTTTTTCACTTATTTTAGATGAGCCTTCTGCAAAATTTGTAGGTACAGATTGTGCAGATCTTCTGATTTGTGATATGAGTCCATATTTTTCATCAACCGGAAAATTCTTTGTGATACTATAAACTTTTAACACTAACAGATGGCTTAACTGCCACGCCTCATATTTTCTAAAATCTCTCATTTACTTCTTTCGAAGACTTGCTTGTTAAAATAATGTGCTTACAATTGAAGAGTAAGCAGCCGCAGCTAATAGCTGCAGCCGTAGCTTTAACTTATCAACTCCCTGGGATCAGTAACCACGCCGGTAACTGCCACTGCTGCAGCCACATAAGGACTTGCTAACAGCGTACGTGCGCCGGGGCCCTGCCGTCCTTCAAAATTCCTGTTGCTGGTGCTCACCGCATATTTACCTGCCGGAATTTTATCATCATTCATTGCCAGGCAGGCCGAGCAGCCCGGTTGTCTTAATTCAAAACCCGCCTCTGTTAAAATATCTAAAATACCTTCTTCTTTTATTTGCGCTTCTACAATGTGCGAACCGGGCACCAGCCATGCGGTGATATTGTCGGCTTTCTTTTTACCTTTTACAATGGAAGCAAAAGCACGAAAATCTTCAATACGGCCGTTTGTGCAACTGCCTAAGAATACATAATCTATCTTTTTCCCAATAATGTCTTCATCTTCCTGAAAATTCATGTAGGCCAAAGACTTTTTGTAAGAGGCTTCCCCATCTTTAACTTCGGATGCCCTGGGTATTTTCCGGGTAATACCTGTACCCAGTCCCGGGTTGGTGCCGTAAGTAATCTGCGGCTCAATGTCAGCACCATCAAAGGTTAGCTCGTAATCGAAACTGGCGCCTTCATCTGTTTTTAATGTTTTCCAGTAACTAAGGGCTTTGTCCCATGCTTCACCTTTAGGAGCTTTTTCCCTGCCATAAATATAATCAAAGGTAGTTTGGTCGGGGGCGATCATACCTCCGCGGGCACCCATTTCAATGGACATATTACAAACGGTCATACGTCCTTCCATGCTCATATTTTCAAAAACATCGCCGGCATACTCACAGAAATATCCTGTTGCGCCGCTGGCGGTGATCTGGGAGATCATATATAATGCTACATCCTTTGGTAATACGCCCTTGCCTAATTTGCCATTGATAGTGATACGCATTTTTTTAGGCTTGGGCTGCATAATGCATTGCGAGGATAGCACCATTTCTACTTCCGAAGTACCAATGCCAAAAGCGATGCTTCCAAAGGCGCCATGTGTTGAGGTGTGCGAGTCTCCGCATACGATGGTCATACCCGGTTGCGTGATACCATTTTCGGGGCCTACCACGTGCACAATTCCATTTTTAGGGCTTCCGAGCGCCCAGATGGAGATGCCATATTTTTCCGCATTGCTGGAAAGAGCCGCTAATTGTTTTGCAGAAAGCGGATCCTGAACCGGCAGGTGCTGATTGATAGTGGGTGTGTTATGATCTGCTGTAGCAAATGTTCGTTGCGGATACATAACGCCGATACCCCTGTTCTCAATGCCTAAAAAAGCTACCGGACTGGTTACTTCATGTATAAAATGACGGTCGATAAATAAAACATCTGGCCCATCTTCAATATGCCGCACCACGTGCGCATCCCAAACCTTGTCGAATAATGTGGTTGGTTTTGTACTCATGATTTATCGTATTAATTTAGAAATAATTCAATGCAAACGCCTGATCTTCGAAAGTTTGTAAAGTTACTGATTATATAAAGAAAAAACAGATTTCGAAGCCATCATTCCATTTCGTTCCGCCCGAATGAGTAATGTAAATGAAATATTGGTTAAATGTTGTGTTCTTACAGGTATATGATAAATATATATTATTTAATATATTGATTATTATAATTTTATATTTATTTTCATTTTTTAAAAATGAATAAGATTGTATAAGATGTTTTATAAAAATTTTATTTGGAAAACGTATTTAGAGTAAAAAAGTATTGTTTTTACAAATCTTTGCTCATGATATAATCATTCATCCAGAAGCCGCTGCCAATATAAATATCTTCTTCTTTCAAAACGGAATACCCGCAGTTCTTATAAAAATGTTGTGCGGGGTTGCAGCGGTTTACGTTCAGGGTTAGCTGTAACCCTCCATGATCTCTTACTATATTTTCAACATAACTTATAAGCTTTTTACCCAGGCCGAGCCCCTGGTAGTTTTGCGATAGATATATTTTGTGAAGATGCCAATGTGCTTTAGTTTTTTGTTCTGTTCCTGCATAACCTGCGGGTATATTATTAACAAACATCAGGTGAAAATAATATCCTTGTTTGTTGAAATCAGCCCGCAATGCTTTTTCACTGTAAAATAACCGGAGCATATAGTCTATTTGTGCTTCAGACAGGACAGGAGCATAAGTATCGGGCCATATTTCCAGTGCCAGTTTTTGTATCGTTTCCAGCTCATGTATTCCAGCTTTTCTTATTTCAATTTGTTCCATGATTTGAATAATAAAAAATGCACCAATTTTTCATTGATGCATTTGTAAATTTTACCCGGATTAAATTTTACCCCAGTTTCTTTTGTAAGTTCTGATCAAGCGCATCCAGGAATTCTTCTGTATACAGATAATCTTTACCATGTTCCACTTTATTGCCGTGTATACAAACTGCAAGATCTTTGGTCATTTTGCCTTCTTCTACGGTTTCAATACAAACAGCTTCGAGTGCATTTGCAAAATCGATCAAAGGCTGGTTGTTATCTAACTTGCCACGGAAGGCTAAACCTCTTGTCCAGGCAAAAATGCTGGCAATAGGATTAGTGCTGGTGGGCCTTCCTTTCTGATGCTCGCGGTAATGGCGGGTTACCGTACCATGTGCTGCTTCAGCTTCCAGTGTTTTACCATCAGGTGTAACCAGTACAGAGGTCATTAAACCCAGGGATCCAAAACCTTGCGCCACTGTGTCGCTTTGAACATCGCCATCGTAGTTTTTACAGGCCCATACGAAATTGCCATTCCATTTCAGGGCGCTGGCCACCATGTCATCAATAAGCCGGTGCTCGTAAGTAATACCGGCTTCATCAAACTGTGTTTTAAATTCATGCTGATAGATTTCTTCGAAGATATCTTTAAAGCGCCCGTCGTATTTTTTAAGAATGGTATTTTTGGTTGAAAGATACAAAGGCCATTTTTTACTAAGCGCCATATTAAAACAGCTGCGTGCAAAGCCTTTAATGCTTTCGTCGGTATTATACATGGTTAAGGCTACACCATCGCCTTTGAAGTTGTACACTTCAAAAGTCTGGGGTTCGCCTCCGTCTTCAGGAGTGAAAGTCATTGTAAGCTTTCCTTTTCCTTTAGTTACTATATCTGTTGCCCGGTACTGATCTCCAAAAGCGTGGCGCCCAACAATGATCGGAGCGGTCCAGTTGGTAACCAGGCGGGGAATATTATTAATTACAATGGGTTCGCGGAATACAGTACCATCTAAAATGTTGCGGATCGTTCCGTTAGGGCTTTTCCACATTTGTTTCAGGTTAAATTCTGTTACACGGGCTTCATCGGGTGTAATGGTTGCACATTTAATTCCAACGCCGTGCTCTTTAATTGCGTTTGCAGCATCAATAGTAACCTGGTCGTTAGTTGCATCGCGGTGCTCCACACCGAGATCAAAATATTTAATGTCAACATCTACGTAAGGCAGGATCAGCTTGTCTTTAATAAATTTCCAGATGATGCGGGTCATTTCATCACCATCCAGCTCAACAACGGGATTAGCCACTTTGATTTTTTCAGCCATATATATCTTTTTTAAAATTGAGATTCCGGCAAATCTAATATATTTAGATGTATTTTACCGTATTGCAGACAGGTATAATTATGGAAAAGAGAATGATTGTTTATACACACCCTTTAACCGTTAAATGAAGTATTAGATAGAATATATCCTAAATTAGCGTATTATTTAACAGCATTGTAATATATTCGGCTGAATATTGACCGATATTTTAATCCACAACCTTTAATTATGAACGCTAATGATAAAACGGTATTTGAATTTGTAAAATTTCTGAGGCATTTTGTGCCTATAACTGATGCCGAAGTCAGGAAAACACTCATTCCTATAATTACAGTAAGAGAGTTTGGAAAAAAACAAATTGTGACCCATGCAGGAGCGGTCGAAAATTATATGAATTTTATAAACAAAGGGCTTATCCGCAAATATTACAGGGCAGCCGATGAAGAACATATTGTTCAGCTGTCAATAGAAGGGCACCTGATCTCGGCCCAGGAGTCTTTTTATACCCGGACGCCTTCTGAATATTACGTGGAAACCATTGAGCCAAGCATTATTTTATCAATGACCTATGAGGACATGGAGAATATGTTTCGTTCTAATCATAATTTTGAAAGGCTGGGAAGGCTGGTTACCGTGAACACTATGGTGCTGAAAGATAAATGGCAAACCAGTCTGATCATGCAGTCGCCAAGGGAACGTTTCCTGCATTTTGTAGAGAATTACCCCGAAATCATCCAGCGGGTGCCTCAAAAATATCTGGCATCCTATCTTAATATAAAACCGGAAACCTTCAGCAGGTTCAAGCATTTAATTATGCAGCGGAAATCCAATCCGGTAAATGAAGCCGGATAGTTATCCATGGGCTGATACAATCAATACAGGGATATTGATCAAATGTCTTACATTGTTTATGGTTTCTCCATAAATTAAATCTTTAATACCCTTATGGCCATGTGCGCCAATTACCAATAACTGTACTCCTGACTGGTTAATGATCCTGGCTATGGATTCAGCTGTTCTGCCAAATCCCAGTTTGGCTTCCACCGCCAACCCTGTTTTCCGAAGCTGGCTGACATAATCTTCCAAAAATTGCTGGTCTGTTAATGTTTCGGCATCTGTGCTTTCTGAAAAATTAGTACTGCCTGCCACACTTTCAGTAATGTGTATCAGCAGGTAGTTGCAACCGGGGGTGCCCTGCGCTAATGCATGGTTGATCACGTTCTGGTCGAGTGCGCTGAAATCTACAGTTACAGCTATTTTATCATATTTGCCGGTAGGGGCTATTTGCAGGGTTTTGGGTTGGTTATGAACGGTTATATTGCCTGTAATACTTCTTCTTTTTAACGGATAAAACAGTGTGTACATCAAAAGAAGAACAAATATTATGGCGCCTGCAATGATCAGCAGTTTCCATAAAATAGCATCACTGTTTTTAAAGTACTCTGCGGCCTGTTCAACGATCATTCTTGTATTTAAGTACACTAATACTGCTGTTACGATCCATGCGGCAATTTTCGTAGCAGGTTTAATGGTGAATATGCCCATTGTTTTTTTATCGCTTACAAAATGTATCAGCGGGATGACCGCAAATCCCAGTTGCATGCTTAATACCACCTGGCTAAAGATTAAAAGACTGTCTACATCTTCTTCACCTTTTATAAGGATCACTAATGCAGCAGGTATAATGGCTACAAGCCTTGTGATCAGCCTTCGTACAATAGGGTTGATGCGCAGCCTTAAATAACCTTCCATTACTATTTGACCGGCAAGCGTGCCGGTAATGGTGCTGCTTTGTCCGGCGGCAATAAGGGCCACTGCAAAAAGTTTTGCAGCAAGATTACTGCCCAGGTGCTGTGGCAGTAACTCGTAGGCCTGTTTAATTTCTCCCACATCCGATCGGCCGGTTTTAAAGAATACCGTAGCCGCCAGTATCAGGATCGCCGCATTTACCAGGAAAGCCATATTGAGCGCCACCGTACTGTCTATAATATTTAATTTTAAAGCTTTCCGGATGCTGTTCTCGTCCTTTTTAAATTTGCGGGTTTGTACCAAAGCCGAATGCAGATATAAATTATGTGGCATTACAGTAGCGCCGATAATGCCGATTGCAATATATAAAGCTGTATCGTTTTGAAGCCGGGGCGTAAAGCCCGACATCACTTCGGCAGGGTTTGGCTTTGCCACAATAATCTGTATCAAAAACGACATGGCGATAATAAAGATCAGCCCGATAATAAATGCTTCCAGTTTGCGGATGCCAAGTCTTTGAAGCAGGATCAGTAAAAAAGTGTCAAAAGCTGTGATGAGCACTCCGTATATTAACGGCATACCGGTAAGCAACTGTAAACCTATGGCCATCCCCAGTATTTCTGCAAGATCGGTGGCGGCGATAGCTATTTCGGCAAGCACATATAAGATAAAATTGATTTGCTTGGGATAGGTTTCCCTGTTGGCCTGTGCCAGGTCGCGGTTGCGCACAATACCCAGGCGGGCCGAAAGGCTTTGCAGTAAAAGTGCCATCAGGTTGCTCATCAGCAACACCCATAGCAGCGAATAGCCAAACTGGCTGCCACCGGCCAGGTCTGTAGCCCAGTTTCCGGGATCCATATAACCCACACTTACCAGGTAGGCTGGCCCAAAAAATGCTAATACCCGTCTCCAGCGCGACTTTTGAGGTAGCGTGGTATCCACTGATTGATGCACATCGCTAAGCGATATTTCTGAATGATGCCTGTCCATTAGTTTTTAATAAAGATATTTTGTGATAATTCTTTGGTTAAATGCGATTGATATTTATTATCCGTTCTGATTTCCATTGATTCGTCAAAGGGGTATTTTTTTAATACCTGGATCCGTGTGCCTATTTTAATATTTTTCGTTCCCAGCATTTCCAGCACCTGTGTTGATTGGTTACCTATCTGGGTTACAGTTGCGGTTTTCTTTTCCGGCAGGCTGGCCAGGGATATTTGTTGGTGCTGAACGATTTTGCCCTTCGCATCAGGGATCGGATCTCCATGGGGATCTGTACGCGGATAGCCCAGAAATGCATCAAGCTTATTGATGAGCTTTTCATTACTTACATGTTCCAGCTCTTCGGCTACTTCGTGGACCTCCTCCCAGCTAAAGCCTAATTTTTGTGAGAGAAAATATTCCCATAACCGATGACGGCGAACAATGCCGATCGCCGTTGAGAGTCCTGCAGCAGTTAAAGAACATCCGTAATAAGCTTTGTAGGTAATAAGACCTTTTTTGCTGAGCTTTTTCAGCATATCGGTAATAGAAGCCGGGGTTGTATTTAAAGAAGCGGCAAGTATATTGGTGCTTACCGCTTCCGTATTTTGCTGGAGATGATAAATAGCTTTTATATAATTTTCTTCAGCAATTGAGTTGTTTAGCATGATGAAAATATAATTTTAGACAAATCTAAAAATAATTTTAGAATGCTCAAAATTTAATAGCTGCTTTTAAATAAGGTAAATCCTTTAAAAAATATATATGGGATTGTTATTGAACTATTGTTTATTTGTAATAAACTTGTTAAAAGATTATGCTGTATCGAATCTTCTTTTTATTGATTTTCCCGTTACTGATATGCTCATGTGGCAAAAAGAAAAAAACAATGGCAGGGGAAGATAAAGTAAATCTTACAGAGTTTGTTGACTTTTTTCCGGATGTGAAACTACCTTTCATTTATGCTGATACGGCGTTATCGGCAAAAACAGATGACAGCCTTTTAATCAGTCCTGAAATATACAACCAGTTTACGCCCGACAGTGTGTTGGCAAAGATCTTTAGTAATACTGAAAAACCCAGGCTGTACGCCATCGGGAAGTTTAACGACAAACAGGGTACGTTTTATTTAATGTCTAAAGCGGTTACAGCTAATACCAGTGTGATGCTGCTCTCGGCCTATAATAAAAAGCAGGAATTCCTGGCAGGTTTTTCTCCTATGAAAAACAGGCGCAACAATGGTATTACAACAACTGTAACTGTTGATCGCTTACTTAATATTAATAAGAAAACAATTAAACGGTTACCAAACGATATTGAGATCAGTGGTGACGATGTGTATGTATTAAACAACGCGGCTAAAAGGTTTATGCTGGTAATGACCGATTCCCTGGGCGATGAAGCGGAGCTGATCAACCCTATCGATACGCTTGGGAAACAATATAAATATGCCGGAGATTATGGTACAGGCAGCCGTAATATTATTTCTGTAAGAGATGATATCCGCGCGGGAAGAGTTCAGTTTTTTATTCACCTGGAAGAGAAAAATGCTGCCTGTTCGGGAGAATTAAGGGGAGAAGCAATGATTGCCGGCGATAATACTGTTGAATACCGGCAGGCAGGCGATCCCTGTGTGCTGAGATTCGAATTTCAAAAAAACAGTGTAACCCTTAAAGAGGTTGAAGGTTGTGGCTCAAGAATGGGGGCCCTGGATTGTACCTTCAACGGAACCTATCCTAAAAAGAAGGCGCCTAAAAAGATGGACAGTTTAATAGCGGCGAAATAGGCTGATGGGGTCAGATATGCTGAGCGGCGGAAACAGCATTTAATCGATCGGTCACGATACAATATTTTTCGCCGTTTATGATTTCTTCATGCCACTCCCATTCATTCAGGTCAATGGTTTCAGGCGCAGGAGATAAATAGGCAATCGCATTGCCGGTAAAACTGATGTGTACCAGCAGTTCAACATCCGGAACCTGTTGGAGCGTAACTTTCTTTTTTGGGGAGTTTGCTGTTTGCATTGTTTATAATTTAATAATTAAAAATCTGTGCCGGTCAACCAGACCTGAATAAAAAATTACAGATAGTTAATGATTAGAAACGGCTATTTAGGTATTATGAGCTAAACTATTTTATGCCTCTCTGAAGAATTTTATATGAGCATTAGCAACCCTCCGTTAACTAAATATACGACAAAATACGCTGTATTATTTCTTCTGTTAATATTTTAATTTTTCAAATGCGTGGGAAATTTTGCTTATCTCATTATTATTCAGGTCTTTTGAAGCAATAATGATCCGGTAAATAAATTTTGCAGACTGATGGGGTTGCAGTGTAAAGTTTAATGCTTCTTTCCCGTTGCTGAATACTTTCCTGCCGAGTGGATTTAAGGCAAAAAGGCCATAACCCCGCGCATGCCAGTAAGTAGGATAACCGATATTGTTGGGATGATCAAACATCGCAATGGTTATGGGTTTTCCTTCTTTTGTGCCTTTCAGCATTGCCCACGGGGCTTTGCTGCTCCAAACACTATCTCCGGTTGTTCCCATACTGTTGTAGTACATTCCTGTAACCTCTTTTCCATTAGTAGCATCCACCCTGGTTTGATTGCCATGGGCATCCACAAATATACCAGGCTCTTTTGACGGCATTTCTAACTCCCGCGCCACACGTATCGCAAAAAAGCCATCTTTCACATCTTTAAAAATTACTTGCTGATCCAAAGCGGTAAGCGTGGTAATTCTGTCAATAATAAAAACGCCTTTCTCCACTTTAAACTGATAAGTGCTTTTTTCTTTCAGGTACTGATCGCCTTTGTTATTGAACCATCCGGCCGTTGCTGTAAGAAAGGCGGTATTGCCGGCCGCACCGGAAGTAACAATCTTATCGTGCTTAATGGTACCGTATAGATCTTTTTTATCAGCCGGTATTGCGGTAGAGTTGTTCCAGAAATCTATTCCGTTTACTGATTCGTAATTCATCCAGATCCCAATATGGTGCGGATGGTCGGTACGCTCTCCCGGCCTTGGGGCAAGGGGGTAACCCCTGGTAACGGTAATGCCATCGATCGTATTTACAGGAAAAAGCACCGGTTTGGCTACAGAATCATAATAGCAATAAGCCGTTAAAAGTTTACCGTCATATAATATATCAACCTGTTTTTTCTGAGGTTGTTGGCTAATGCTAAGCCCTGATTGAGCGCATGCCACAAATGGAATAAAGAAAGAGGAAAAGATGACAATTATATTTTTCATTGAAATCGTTTTAGTTTTTAAGAAGGCTGCATGGAAGATACGAAATGATCAGCAATAAAATAACTGGTCTGACCGTATCGGTTAGACCAGTTACTCATAAAAAAGCCGGAAGCTTAAAACTTCCGGCTTTTTGCAATTGCTAATCATTTTATTTTTTAGCTGTTTGTGCCTGAGGTTTATGAATGTCAACCTGGGGCTTGTCTTTACGAATACCACCTTTGAGATCAACCAGTACAGGCGCCGCAACAAATATGGTAGAATAAATACCGGTGAGCACACCTATCAGCATTGCGAATGCAAAACCACGAGTTACTTCGCCTCCAAATATAAACAGGATCAGGATGGTCAGGAACACCGTAAGCGTGGTCATGATCGTTCTGCTTAAAGTTTCGTTGATCGCTTTATTTACCAGTGATTTCTGATCCAGGTTGGGATGCAGTTTCATGTCCTCGCGTATCCTGTCGAAAATAACCACCGTATCGTTCATGGAGAAACCAATTACCGTCAGGATGGCGGCAATAAAATGCTGGTCAATTTCAAGAGGGAAGGGTAAGTTCAATTCTCTTGCATAGGAGAATACGATCAGGGTTACCAGTGCGTCGTGTATCAAAGCGAATATAGTTCCCAGTGAAAACCTCCAGTCGCGGAAACGCAGTAAAATGTATATAAATATTGCCAGTAAAGCAAAAATGGTTGCTTTGATGGCACCTTTTTTCAGGTCGTCCGAAATAGTGGGCAATACTTTCTTAGATCCTGTTTTATTTACCGTATCAAACTGCTGGAAGGTAGTATTGGCCGGCAAATGATTTTTAAGACCCGCATACAGTTTATGCACTACGATGGAATCTGCTTCTGTTGTTTTAGGATCGCGTATCAGGTAAGAGGTAGTAATATCCAGTGTGCTGGCATCACCCACCGTTTTAATGATCGGGCTTTCATCTTCAAAAGCCGTTTTCAGATCCTGCCTTATCTGCTCTACATCTACTTTTTTGCCAAACTCGATATTATAGCTGCGTCCGCCATCAAATTCAACACCATAATCAAACCCGTTGAAAATAGTGCCGATACCCAATACCAGAACGACTGCAGAAATAATATAAGCTGTTTTCCTGAACTCGATGAATTTGAAATGTGATTTCTGTACAATAGTATTGCTGATCTTGCTGAAGTAATTGAGGTGCCTTTTTTTGTTGGTAAACCAGTCGGTCACCCAGCGGCTAACCAATATACCACAGAATAAAGAAAGGAACAGACCCAATATTTGGGTGGTAGCAAAACCTTTTACAGGGCCCAAACCAAAGTAATAAAGGATGAAGGCTGTTAAAAGCGTGGTAACGTGACCATCCAGTACGGGGGCCAGCGAACGGTTATAACCATCGTTAATGGCTGGTATATAGCCTTTGCCCTTTCTGAGCTCTTCTTTTATTCTTTCATAAATAATCACGTTAGTATCTACAGCCATACCAATGGTTAATACCAAACCTGCGATACCGGGAGCGGTTAAGGTAGCGCCCAGGCCGGCTAATACACCGATGGTAAACAGCAGGTTCAATATTAAGGCGATGTTGGCCACCCATCCACTTGTATTATAATAGATCAGCATGAGCGTAAATATCACGATAAAGGAGATCACAAAAGATAATAAACCTCCTTTTACAGCCTGTGCGCCCAGGGAAGGGCCTACTGTAGTGCTCGACACAATTTTGGCCGGTGCCGGCAGCTTACCTATCTTAAGGATATTAGCGAGGTCGCTGGCCTCTTCCTGTGTAAAACTACCGGAAATGCTGGAACGTCCGCCTTCAATCGCTTCGTTAACATTAGGTGCGGAATAAACCGTATTGTCAACAACAATCGCGATAGCACGGTGCACATTCGCTCTTGTTAAATCTGCCCAGAGCTTTGCGCCTATAGGGCTCATTTCAAGAGTTACGTTGGTTTTACCAGTCTGGTCGAAATCATAACCCGCATTGGTAATCATTTCGCCGCCTAACTTAGCATTTTCGCGTCCGTAAGTTTTTATAGCAAATAATCCAACGGCAGGTGATTTCTTTTCAGGAATACCGAACATCCAGATCACATCTGTTGGAAACTGTGCTTTTACATTGGACGATTCAAGAATAGCTCTTACCGCCGCCGTATCTTTTATCAATACCTGGCCGATCATGCCATTATCAATCAGCTTGCCTTGTTGCTGATCAACATTGAAGCCTATCCAGCCATAAATATGTTTTTTAGCTTCTGTCTCCTGGTTGTTGGCAGTGGCATTGGTTTTAGGCGTTTCATTGCCGGCCAGCTGCTTAAACTGTTGCTGCAGGTCGGCCGTGTCTGTTTTTGCAGTTGCGCTTGTCTTAACGCTGTCTTTTGCTGTGGCAGTGGCAGTATCTGTTTTTGCTTTTGCAGAGTCTGTTGTGGTTTTGCCGCCATTGGCCGCAAAATATAATTCGTCTGCTTTTTGAACATTAGGCCATATCTCACTGATATTATACACTTCCCAGAACTGTAAGTTCGCGCTGGCCTGCAGGTTTTTGCTGATGCGCTCTTTGTCCTGAACGCCGGGCAGCTCTACTGAAATAATTTGTTTTTGAGGATCGGGGTTAATGCTGGGTTGCGCCACTCCAAATTTATCAATACGGGTAGTGATCAGCCTTGCAGTATTGTCAAATGCAGATTTTGCCTGCTGGTTTAAAAAATCAATCACCTTGTTGTCACTGTCAGTAACTTTAACAGTACTGTTATTGGCGTTGGCAAATAATGAGGCCAGGCGTGCATTTGGCACCAGCTTTTTATACTCCTGCACAAAAAGATCCACATAATTGGCGTTCCCGTCGCTTATGGCCTGATCTGCATTCGCCAGCGCTTTTAAAAAATTGGGATCTTTACTGTTATTGGCCAGCGTTTTAATAACGCCGCTCATTTCCACTTTCAGCGTCACGTTCATACCTCCCTGGAGGTCGAGGCCCAGATTCAGTTCTTCTGCTTTTGCTTTTTGATAGCTGATAGGACCGGTGATGCCATAACTAATAGTTTCATCCTTCGTACTGTCCTTTAAGCGCACCAGTCTGGTTTGATATTCCTGGTCAAGAAATTCCTGGTAAACATCCTGAGAATCCTTGTTGTTTGGATATTTGGCGGCAGCGGCTGAAAAGTTTTTAGAAACATAGCTATGCGCCTGTTTTTCTAATTTTTTTTCATGGTTGCGCACAAACCAGGTAAAGGATAACTGGTAAAGAGAATAGATGATAAGCAAAATCGTAAAAAAACGAACCAGGCCTTTTAGTTGCATACAAGTTTAAAATTTATAAATTCACTTAGCGGTAAACTGTTTTTGGCATACAAATCCGCCAAAAAACTTTACACGTTTTTTTAAAGGCTGCAAAGATAAGGTTTAGCCTGATTGAAAGTGATAATATCATAATTGATGTGCTTAAAATATTTATACATAAAATGTCAATAATGTGTAAAAAAGCTTTCTGAGTTTTGAACTTTTAAAGGTTGCAACCGTAACTTTGCGTGATTTTTTTATTAAAATACATACCGACAAATAATTCTAAAAAATGCATTTATCATCTCTTTTACAACGTTTTGCAGAGCCGGAAACCCTTAAAATGGCAAAGTTGGGCCGTGAATTGAGGGCAAAAGGTATTGATGTTATCGATCTTAGCCTGGGCGAGCCTGATTTTGATACGCCTGAGCATATAAAGGAAGCAGCTATAAAGGCTATCAAAGACAACTGGAGCCACTACACCCCGGTTCCGGGCTTTTTAGATCTTCGGGAAGCCGTTTGCACCAAACTTAAAAGAGATAATAATCTGGATTATAAACCGGAACAGATCGTTGTTTCAACAGGCGCCAAACAAAGTCTTGCCAATGCATTGCTGGCGCTGGTTGATGAAGGGGACGAAGTGATCATTCCTACTCCTTACTGGGTTACTTATTCGGAGCTGGTAAAAATTGCCAGGGGTAAAGTGGTTGAGATCAGAACAAGTGTTGAAAAGGGTTTTAAAGCCAGCGTACAGGAAGTGGAAGCGGCTATTACGCCCCAAACCCGCGTATTCCTGTTTTCTTCTCCCTGTAACCCATCTGGCGCGGTTTATAGCAGGGAAGAGCTTTCGGCCCTGGCTGAAGTGTTTAGAAAATATCCGGATATTACTATTATCTCTGATGAGATATATGAATATATTAATTATGTAGGCGCACACGAAAGCATTGCCCAGTTTGAAGATCTGAAAGACAGGGTGGTTATTATTAACGGGCTTAGTAAAGGTTTTGCAATGACCGGCTGGCGTATTGGATACACCGCTTCTACGGTGGAAATAGCCAAAGCAATGGAAAAATTGCAGGGGCAGATTACAAGCGGCACCTGCTCCATCGCGCAGAAAGCAGGAGTGGCCGCGCTTACAACCGATTTAAGACCTACCAAAGAGATGGCAGATGAATTTACCAGGAGAAAGAAACGTGTATTGGAACTGGTAAGCGAAATCCCCGGGGTTAAATGTTCTGATCCTGATGGCGCGTTCTATATTTTCCCGGATATGAGTTACTATTATGGAAAAACGGATGGCGAAACATTGATCAGCAATTCTGCAGACCTGTGCATGTATATTCTAAACACAGCACATGTTTCATCCGTTATGGGCGCTGCTTTTGGTGAGCCCGATTGCGTAAGATTTTCTTTTGCGAACAGTCTTCCCAATATTGAAAAAGGCTGGGCAAGAATTAAAGATGCATTGTCTAAGTTGAAATAATATAACATTTTAAGGTGATATAATAAAAGCCCAGCACCCCGGCAGGGCTTTTGTATGGAAGCTGTTTATTTTTTACCACATAGCGACATAGAAATTGCATGGAAAAAGTTCGAAAATTAATAGCGGCTGCTTAGTAAATTATAGTGTGATATTTCAACACATTTGAGACATTTTTAGTCTCGTTTGCGATAATACCATTTGCTATTTCTTGGAATGATTTCAACTTGTTTTTCCCAATACGCTCCGGTAACATCTGGCTGAATTGGTATGA
>JASGEW010000159.1:0-13839 GCA_047606125.1 Niabella sp.
CTTGTAGCCGTTATTTTTATAAATGCGCAGGATAATAAGCCGGCCCCTAAAAGTCCGCCCGCATCTTCCAAAGCAGAATTAAGCGGCGGCGCCGTTGTTACCATTAATTACAGCCAGCCATCGGTAAGAGGCAGAACAATAGGTAAAGACCTGGAGCCCCTGCCGGGCCAGGTATGGCGTACAGGTGCTAATAAGGCTACGGTTTTTGAAGTTAGCAAAGATGTTACTATTAATGGAGAAGCATTACCAGCCGGTAAATATGCATTATTTACCCTGGTGGACGGAGACGATTGGGCTATTATATTTAACAAAACCTGGGACCAGTTCGGGGCCTTTAAATACAAACAGGCTGACGACGCGCTCAGGGTACATGTAAGAGCAGAAAAAGCAGCTTCTTTTGCAGAAACATTGAGCATTACTGCTGCTAAGGATGGTGTAGTTACCCTCCTTTGGGGCGATAATAAGGTTAGCTTTATCGTTAAATAGCTGCTCTTTAAAAGCTATTTATTGCAGAAGCCGCTTCAAAAATCAGAGCGGCTTTTATATTTCACTTAACCTGAAAATATCCCGGATCCTTATTCCTTTTTCTGTTTCTTTTAATGTGCAGCATTCATTTACGGGATCGTGCTCAAAAAATAAGATATGGTCATTTTCTAATGCTTCTCTGAGAAACACTTCTTTTTCCGTCATGGTGATCAGGGGCCTTGTGTCGTATGCCATAACATAAGGCAGCGGTAAATGGGCCGTTGAAGGTAATAGATCTGCCATATATACAATTGTTCTTTCCTTATAATGCAGCATAGGCAGCATCATCGCATCCGTATGGCCATCTGCGAAGCGTATCTGTACATGAGTTGTAAATAGAGCTGTATCCAGCTCATTATTTCTTTTGGTCCGCTCAGTAATAAATTGCAGTTTAGCCCTTTCCTGTATAGGTAAGATGTTTTCTTTTAAAAAGGACGCTTTTTCCCTGGGATTAGGCTGTGTAGCCCATTTCCAGTGGGCTTCATTGCTCCAGTACGTGGCGTTTTTAAAAGCAGGAACTAATTTATCTCCTTCGCGTTTTATAGCGCCGCCGCAATGATCAAAGTGCAGATGCGTTAAAAACACATCTGTAATATCATCCCTGTGAAATCCATATACAGCAAGGCTTTTATCCAGCGTATCATTACCGTGCAAATAATAATATCCGAAAAACTTTTCGCTTTGTTTATCGCCCATACCGGTATCCACCAGTATCAGCCGGTTGCCATCTTCTATCAATAAAGACCGCAGCGCCCAGCTGCACATATTATTTTCGTCAGCCGGGTTTAGGTTATTCCAGATGCTTTTGGGCACTACGCCAAACATGGCGCCGCCGTCCAGTTTAAAATGACCGTGATTAACGGAATAGAGGTTCATAAGGTTTTTGAGATTTCATTTAGCCGTACTTTTAACTGGGCATCAGAAATATTTTCTAAATCAGCTTTATCGTAGATGCTCAATAAATAAACTGTGGATTGAACGATTTTTACATAGGTTATAACCCTTGCGCCACCACTTTTACCTTTACCTTTTGATTTAATGGCTAACCTTATTTTGTAGCAATCTTTACCAATAGAAACGCCAATCTCCGGATCAGTTTTTATTTGCTGAACAAGGGCATTGACATCTTCTTTTATCGAGACGTATTTTTTTGATAAGGATTTGAGCTCCCGCAGGAAAGAAGCAACTGGTATTACTTTGAATTTGGGGTTCATAGAAGAAAATCAAAGTTCTTTATAAACTTCGTCCCATTCTTTTAATGCTACTTTCCCGTCAATATCATCCTGCATTTCTTTAAAACGCCTGGGGAAGCTGTCCAGGAAATCTTTTTCCGTCTTAGTAAGTTTTTTCACTTTCTTCTTTTGTATGGATGCCGGAATTTTCATGCGTTCCATAAGTGTGCTTACCAGTTTCAGCTCTTCTTTATTTTTAGGCCTTATAATAATTGTTTCCATACTTAAAGTTACTAAAAAAGCATTTATAATATCCGCTTCTGTTTTACCAATGCTGCATACAGCCAGAAAAAGCCTATGGCAAAAAATACAATTAAAGATAATACAGAATGCTGCATATTTCCTGTAAGTTCTTCTATATACCCAAAGGTAAACATCCCGATAACAATAGCGATTTTTTCAGTAAAATCGTAATAACTGAAAAAAGAGGCCGTATCTTTTGTAGGGGGCATCAGCTTGGAATAAGTGGAGCGGCTTAAAGATTGAATGCCTCCCATCACCAAACCAACCAAAACAGCTAATGCATAAAAATAATATTCGGCATTGATCCCTTTTTCTGCAATTTCAGCCGTATAATAAGCCAATATGCAGATCAGGATCCAAAACAGGATTACTGCCATCAATACTTTGAGGTTGCCGAACCTTGCCGATAGTTTCGACATGCCCCATGCGCCCAGTATGGCTACCAGCTGAATGATCACTACTGTGATAATAAGCTTTGTGTCGGGCAGCTTCAACAATTTACTGCCAAAAATAGTAGCGGCCAGCATCACCGTCTGCACGCCCATACTGTAAAAAAAGAAGCCTCTCAAAAAGCGTTTAAGAACAGGCATATTTTTTACCTGGTGATACACGTTCTTTATTTCCCTGAACCCTTCTTTGATAACATTGTTTTTTTTAACTTCTTTCGATGCAGACCGGGGCAGCGTGGCAAATGTTATTTGTGCGAATGAGAACCACCATATACCTACAATGAGGAACGTGATCCGGGTAGCAAGTCCTTTATCGTTCATGGTCATTACAAGCACAAATCCAACAACCTGCATGAGTACACTGCCGATATAGCCAAAAGAATATCCCCGTGCGCTGATCCTGTCCTGATCTTCCGGCGCAGCTATTTCCGGCAAATAGGCATTATAAAAAACCAGGCTGCCCACATAACCCATTGCCGCCAGCATAAATGCGATGATGCCTAAACCTAATGTATCCGATTTGAAGAAAAATAAAGCGCTGCAACCAACAGCGCCCATGTAGCAAAAAAAACGCATGAAGTTTTTTTTGTTACCGCGCGTATCAGCAATCGAAGTAAGGATAGGGTAGAGCACTGCTATAATAAGATAGGACGCTGCCAGTATATAATCGTATAAAGAAGAGTTCACAAATCTTCTTCCCAGGAAATTTACTTTATGATCGGTATTGTTATTTGTTACAGCCAGAAAATAAATGGGAAAGAAAGTGGTAGTAATAACCAGGTTATAAACACTGTTGGCCCAGTCGTACATCGCCCAGCCATTGGTCACTTTCTTTGAAGCAGTTTGCATAAAAAAAGTATTTCTTAAAAAGGGATTAGGCAGCAATATACCCTTTATATATTAAAACAAGAAGCGCCACGCCCACTATTATGCGATATACGCCCCAAACCTTAAAGCCATATTTCTTTAAAAAGCCGATAAAGAATTTAATGGCCAGCATGGCTACAATAAACGCTACGATATTGCCTGTTAAAATGACTTTGGTTTGATCGCCGGTAAAACCGCCAAATTCTTTATAATATTTAAGTAGTTTATATCCTGTAGCGGCGAGCATAGTAGGTACGGCAAGAAAAAAAGAAAATTCTGCTGCGGCGCTTCGTGTGAGGCCCTGCTGCATGCCACCAATAATAGAAGCGGCACTGCGGCTTACCCCGGGAATCATTGCCAGGCATTGCCAAAGACCAATCATAAAACTATTGCCAATGCCCACATGCTGCTCGTCTTTTATTTTAGGATTTTTAAAGGCTTTGTCAATAAATAACAATACAAATCCTCCTGCTAAAAGGGCCCAGGCCACAGTGGTGCTGCTTTCCAGCAACGCGTCAATTTTTTTACTGAACAAAAAGCCTAATACAATTGCCGGAATCACCCCGATAACCAGTTTGATGTAAAATTGTAGCCTTTTAAAGTCGAAAAATTTTTTCCAGTACAATACCACAACCGCTAAAATGGCACCTAATTGTATGGCAACAGTATAGAGTTTTATAAAATCATCTTCCTGCACGCCTAATACTTTTTCGGTAATGATCATGTGCCCTGTTGAAGAAATAGGAAGAAACTCGGTTAGTCCCTCAACAATGGCAATAATAATGGCTTGTATGATGTTCATAAAATAAGTTCTAAAAAAACAGGCGACACTTCCTGCATCGCCTTAATATTTTTGGTTTATGGTTTTCAACCTGGTTGCTATTATTTTTTGGCTTCAGCGTTTTTTTTAAAGATCGCAATACCTTCGATAGCCAATCCGATCAGAATAATTATGGGAGCTACGGTTATGCGGGTGGTACCATATACCTGGCTCTTATCAAATACCGCAGGATTATCACTTTTGCCACCAGCCATTAAAAACATGCCGATCGCAATTACAATTGCACCAATCAGCATCCACAGATAATTGGTTTTGCCAAACATTGCGGGTGGAATATTATTAGTATCAGCCATTTTATTACATTTAAGATTGCAATATTAGCATTGTTTTTTCAAAATATGCGCTAATAAGTGAGCTGATCGGAAAAAGTAAACGCCTTGATAATAAAATCGGAACGGTGGTTTTAATAATCCGGGAATAGATCACTTCCCTCCGGGGTGGCGCTTTTGGGCATGGCAGTGTAAAAAGCAGCTACCCTGTTTTCTCGTATAAAAAATGCTATGTATTATCAATAACCGGTCGTTAGAATCGGGTGTTTATTTTTTTACTATATTTATCTTTATAGTCTATTCAAAACTGGAACCAAAGATGTTTGATAATTTTATAAAAAATATCAGGGAATTTGTACCGTTTACCGATGAAGAAGTCGCCTATTTACTCAGCATGGTTGAATACAGAGGTTTAAAAAAATATGATAAGCTGGTGCGGTATGGCGAGGTATGTAATTATGTGAGCTACATTAATAAAGGATTGGTGCGTTTTTATTACGAAGCAAACGGGAAAGAGCATACTCCCCGGATTTTCAAAGAAAATGAATGGACCGGCAATTATGTTTCATTTCTTACCAGAACTTCCTCGGACACTTGCCTGGAGGCGCTTGAAGATACAGAGATATTCCAGTTGCATTATGATAAGATACAAAAGGCTTACGAATATTCCCCTGTCTTTGAACGCCTGGGCCGAAGGATAGCTGAATCTTTATTTATAGATGCTGTATCCCGCTACAGTACCGGGATAAGAAAACCCCCGGAAATAAGATATATGGAAATGGAACGGGCAGATCCGGAGTTTTTATCGCGTATTCCTTTAAAATATGTGGCTTCTATGCTGGGTATTGAGCCGGGCAGTCTTAGTCGCATCAGAAAAAGGATGCATGGGCATGAATAAGAAGGGCGCCAATTAACCTGTGTTGATAAAGCTCTTTTTTGAATTATCCCGGGTTAATTAAAATTACCAGCTCAAAGGATAAATTTGTGTTTCTCAAACTAAATAGAAGATGCAAATTCAAAAGCTACTGCTGTGGGACTTGATTTCATGAAAAAGGCCGTTGCTTAAACCGAAAGTAATTTGCACTTTGAATGTAGTATTAATAAATGTTGCAATGCATATTGTGATCTTTTAAACCTTTACGATTTTCCTTATTGCAAGTCTGGACAACAATATAAACAGTAAAGGTTTATTTTTTTATAAGTAGTTGGTTGTTCTTACGGTGTAATCAACACTATTCTGTTACTTCGTATTCTTTCTTCCACTCATGCTTCCATCTCCTGTGGCTCCATAGCCACATGTCAGGGTATTGTGAAATGCTGTTTTCAAGGTTGTTTACAAACTGTAAGGTAAGCTGGTCTTCGTTTTGCGCACGTGGTTCCTCTGTGCAAACAGTAAAACTCACTTCATAATAGCCACGTTTTATCCGGTTGATAAAAGCAAAGATAATGACGGCATTATTGGTAATGGCATTTTTTGCAGGACCTACTGTAAAGGCTGTTTTACGGTTAAAGAAATGAAACCATTTAGCTTTGTGTACCATACCGGGACTTTGATCGGCAATTAAACCCAGGCAGTATAACGAGCGGCGGTAAGGTAAAAATTCACGCGACATCCTGGTAGCGTCAATAAGCTTTGCACCGCCGCGGCTGCGCAGTCTCCTGAAAATTTTGTCAAAAGCTTTATTATGCAGGGGCATAAAAACACCCAGAAACTGGAAAGATGTTTTATGGGCGATCATCATATTGCCCCATTCCCAGTTGAAATTATGTCCCAGGTGCAATTGTACGGAGCGCCCCTGATTATAGTATTGCTCCACTACCTCCCAGTTACCTGAAAATCTTTTTTCAAAAAAATTGTCAGGGGCTGAAAACAGTTTAATGGTTTCGATCATCGAATCGATAAACTTGTGATAGAACCCTTTTTCTATTGCTATAAGTTCCTGCGCTGTTTTTTGGGGGAAAGCGATTTTTAAATTATCCATTACCACATTACGCCGGTATTTCACCACATGATATAAAATGCCATAAAGGCTGTCGGATATAAAGTACAATACCCGCAGCGGCAACAGTGAGAACAAATACAGTAGGGGATAAATGAGATAATACATCTTTCAATTCATTGTTTATAGTCTATGGACCATAGACCATAGACATCCTTACAATACAATATTTTGCACCAGTTCGCTCTTATCGGGGTAATCAGTATTATAATTCAGCCCACGGCTTTCTTTTCTAAAGGATGCTCCTTTAACAATAAGGTAACCTACTGTAATTAAATTGCGCAGCTCCAGCAGGTGTGGCGATACGGTACTACTTCTGTAAAGTTCTTCTGTTTCTTCAAACAGCAGATCCAGCCTTTTGGAAGCCCGGCGCAATCTGATATTATTACGTACAATGCCCACATAATCGCTCATTACCTGGCGCAGCTCCTTCAGGCTTTGCGTAATTAAAATCATTTCCCTGGGATTGGAGGTGCCTTTGGCGTTCCATTCGGGAATATCGGGTATCGGGTTGGTTTCAATTTCATTGATCCTTTCTGAAACGTGCAAAAAGCAACGATGCGCAAAAACCATTGCTTCAAGAAGCGAGTTGCTGGCCAGCCGGTTGGCGCCGTGCAGGCCGGTGCTGCTGCACTCACCCACTGCATACAGGTTACGGATGGAAGTTTGTCCCCATTCATCTACCTTAATGCCGCCGCAGCTGTAATGCGCTGCCGGCGCAACGGGGATCATATCTTTTGTAATATCAATGCCTATGCTCTTGCATTTCTGGTAAATATTGGGGAAGTGCTCCACAAATTTTTCTACTTCAAAATGCCTGCAATCAAGGTATACAAATTCGGTACCGGTACGTTTCATTTCACTGTCAATGGCGCGGGCTACAATATCGCGCGGGGCAAGGTCTTTACGCGGGTCGTAACGCTCCATAAAGGCTTCGCCCTCCTTGTTGCGCAATATACCGCCATCGCCACGCACTGCTTCGGTAATTAAAAACGCCTGACCGACGAGACCGGGTTCGTACAGCGCTGTGGGATGGAACTGTATGAATTCCATATTTTCTATACGTCCTTTGGCACGGTATACCATGCCAATGCCATCGCCCGTAGCAATATAAGGATTGGTGGTAACCCGGTACACCTGCCCGTTACCGCCTGTTGCCAGGTACGTGGTTTTGGCAGCAATAGTTTCAATGCGGTTGGTTTCCAGGTTCAAAACATACACACCATAACATTCTATATCCGGCGTGGCCTTGGTAACGAGGTAGCCCAGGTGGTGCTGCGTAATAATATCAATAACAAAGTAATGTTTGCAAATTTGTATATTAGAGCATTTGCCAACCGCTTCGAGCAGGGCGCGCTCCATCTCCCAGCCCGTAATGTCCTTATGGTGCAATATGCGAAACTCGCTGTGGCCCCCTTCTTTGCCGCGCTTATAATCGCCATCCGCTTCTTTGTCAAAATTAGTACCCAGCGCAATCATTTCATTAATACGGTCGGGACCCTCTTTTACCACAATTTCAACGATCTTTTCATTGCACAACCCATCGCCTGCAATTAAAGTGTCTTCAATATGCTTCTCAAAACTATCATTCTCAGGATCGTTTACTACGGCCACGCCACCCTGCGCGTACTTGGTGTTCGTTTCATCGGCTGCGGCCTTGGTTAATACCAGTATTTTTTTGTCGGGAAACTTATTGGCCATTTTAAAGGCATAAGTAAGGCCAGCAATACCGGTACCAATCACGAGAAAATCTACTTGTTGCATTTGCTGATAATAATTTTATGAGCCGGGCTTCAGTGCAGATGACATCGGTATTGCCAGTCTGGCAGGTGTCGCACACTTCAGCGTTCCGGCTATGTGGCATCAAAAATAAGCATATTAAAAATCGGATGCATAGTATTTATATATTCCACTAAAAAGAAACCATCTGCCGGATCAAAACAAAAACACTCACTCCTGTTTCTTTATGATTCATCCGGATTGAAAAATTTTCCTGCTGCACGCAATAAGAGCGTATTGGGTTAATAAACTCCCTGGCCATCAACCGTTGTGGGGTGCTGATAATAATAGTTACACCATGGTTCAAAAAATATTCAATTACTTTTTGCAATTCCTCAAAAACTTCCGGTTTGTAATTTACGTCGCTTAATAACACTACATCTGGTAAGGGTTGCAGCGACGCCTCTTTCCAATCAAGAGCCATTGTTTTTACATTGGACAATTGTAAATGGGCGGCAGATCTGTTCACATATTCCGCGGCAAGTGGCTCTCTGTCTGTAATACATACATGGTTTGCTTTGTGTGCGGCAAACAATCCGCACAAACCCAGTCCTGTTGCCAGTTCCAGTATTCTTTTATCTTTTATAAATTGGGGATATTGCCACATAAACCGGCACAAGCCAATGGATGCGGGCCAAACTTTAGTCCAGTAAGCAGCCTCTTTATTGTTATGATAAAATTTATAAACAGCATTCACATCAGGAACATATATTTCGATTTTTATATTACCAACTGAATAGATTTCTAACTGAAGGGGAAAATGCATGACCGGTATTTTGGCTTCCTAAATGAATGGCTGGACTTCCTTTTCTAAAGTACACAATGGCAGGGCGACAAATAAATCAAAGATCTCAAATCAGCAATTTCAAATATTTACGGTTCCACCCACGCTTCGTTTTCTTTGAGGAGGTTTATCAACTCATCCACCGCAACGTCACTATTTACGTTTCTTTTAACTACTTCTTTACCTTTATATAAAGTGATCTTTCCCGGCCCGCTGCCCACATATCCAAAATCGGCGTCTGCCATCTCACCCGGCCCGTTTACAATACATCCCATTATGGCAATTTTAACGCCTTTCAGGTGGTGGGTTACCGATCGGATCTTTGTGGTCGTTTCCTGTAAATCAAATAAGGTTCTGCCACAGGAAGGGCAGGAAATGTATTCCGTTTTGGAGATACGCATGCGTGTGGCCTGCAAAATGCTGAAGGCGGTATTGTTTGTGAATTGTTCGGGCGACTGGTTATTCAAATAGTTCCTTCCTGAAGCATTTAATGCTGCTGCCTGCTGATAAGTCTGATCACCCATACCCAGGCATATACCGTCGCCAAAGCCATCTAAAAATAAAGCCCCGGTTTCGGTTGCAAAATGGATGAGGTGCTCATCTGCAGTTTGCCAGTTACTGCCGGTAATAAAAACAATCGGGGCGGTAATTTTTTGCTGTGCCAGCTGCATACAGGTGGCACGAACATTTTGCATTGCATTTTTCGCCTTGCTGCTCAGGCACAATATCACGTTGTTTTTTGCAGTAACAGCATCGAGATATTTTTCATCCGAAGGGCAATCAATCATTACAAAGCTGATCTCACTTTCGGGGGCTTCAACAGCGGCAAAATGAGCTGCGCAATAAACAGGAAAGTATTTAGTTTTGTCAGACGAACTTTTCCATAATTCATAAGGCGTGATCACTTTCAGCGTACCGGGTAAGGAAAAGCCGATACCTGGTTTGGTGATATAGATGTAGTCTGCTGCGGCATCAGCAATATTCCATTTATCGTCGGCCTCATTATAACTATATCCGATCGCAGTTAAAGAAGCTGGCGTGATATGCTCAACATTACTAAAATCTGCAATAACTACCGGCACCTGTCCGCCGCCTATGTTATTTACGGCAAGGGTTTGATGGCGTTTAAAACTGAAAGGTTGATAAGTTGAAAGGTTGACAGGTTGGTAAGGGGTATTGTCCTTGTCAACATTTAAACTGGTTAACTTGTCAACTTTGCTTTCGTACCGCTTCACAATATCCTTGCATACGGGAATTTCCAGTTCGGGATCTTCAGTCAGCGATACGCGAATGGTATCGCCAATACCATCTTCCATTAATGTACCAATGCCTACGGCCGATTTTATACGCCCTTCCTCGCCATCGCCGGCTTCTGTAACGCCCAGGTGCAGCGGGTAGATTTCACCAAATTCTTCATTCATCTGCTTTATGAGTAAACGATAAGCCTGCACCATCACCTGCGGGTTGCTGGCTTTCATACTTAAAATGATCTGGTGATAATTTTCGGCGCGCGCAATACGTAAAAATTCCATTGCGCTTTCCACCATTCCAATAGGAGTATCGCCATACCGGCTCATAATGCGATCGCTAAGGCTACCATGATTGGTGCCAATGCGCATGGCCGTTCCATATTCTTTACAGATCTTTACCAGTGGTGTAAAACGCTCGCGGATGCGGTCTATTTCTTCGGCATATTCTGCATCGGTATAATCAATCTGTTCAAATTTTTTCTTATCAACATAATTGCCCGGGTTTACACGCACTTTTTCCACAATGCGCGCAGCCACTTCGGCGGCGTTGGGCGTAAAGTGAATGTCTGCCACTAATGGCGTGAAATACCCCCGCTTGTGCAATTCATTTTTTATATTCAATAAATTTTCTGCATCTTTTTTCGAAGGCGCCGTTATGCGCACCAGTTCTGCACCGGCTTCTATACAACGAATGGTCTGTTCCACCGTAGCAATGGTATCCATCGTATCGGTAGTGGTCATTGTTTGTACCCGTATGGGATGATTATTGCCCAGTAACAGGCCCCCGATCTTTACTTCCCTGGTTAACAGTCTTTTATACTGAATTAATGACTCTGCGAATAATTCCATGCTGCAAAGATAGTATACAATGTAGGATATGGGATGATGTACGATATATGATATAGGATGTACGATATAGGATATACGGTGTATGATGTGTGGGTGCGTACCCAAAATAGGTTGGCATTTTTTTATAATTGATCTGCGGGGCGCTGTTAAAATGCCTATCGGGAAATAAATATTTATTGTAGTTATTGGCAAATCAGAAATTATTTCATAGCATGCCCGGTTTTGTGGAATGGGGGCGGCTTGGGTTTATGAACAGGTTGTTCTTTATTAAACAACGCTCGCTGGATATGATCCGCGAAACGGCAACTAACCGTTATTTAAAACTTATGAGAGATAAACCTGGGATTATTCAGCAGGTGCCGCTAAAGCAAATTGCGTCTTATTTAGGTATTACCGATACTTCGCTCAGCCGCATCAGGAAAGATATTTCTGCCTAATCCCTGAAGAATATTTTGCAATTATCGGCAGTGCGCAGGCTTCTTCTTCCAATTTAAAATTGGTGCAGCTCACTTTATGAAAAAGGGGATGCTGGCAGCAACCGTGCTGGTTGAAAAACCTGTGGAGCTGGTCTGGGAAAAATGGATTGCTCCATCCGACATTATGCAATGGAATATTCCTTTTAAGTTGATTTCATGAAAAAGTGATTTTAGAGGCGCCGCCTTAATTTCCTTAACTTCTTAATGGTTTATGAATGGAGTTATTCTAATTATCATTTGAAAGCAAGTTTTCCGTCGCTTGCTATTATTAACCGGCCTTCAGCTACCAGGAAGTTGATCACCGCCCATATATGATCTTTATGATAATCGCTTAAATGGTTCAATAAGACGGCCGGGTTCAATGGTTGTGACAGGTGCTGTTGGAGCAGCTGTGTTATTTTTTGAAAAGTTTCTTCGGTGAGTGCATTTTTCTTTTTCTTTAAGCAGATATCGCAAATCCCGCAATCCTTCATTGCAGTATCTCCAAAATAGGCACCCATAAATTTGCTTCTGCATGCTGTTGCTTCTTTTGTGTAATCCAGCATCTTTTTTATTCTTTCTTCGAAAACAACCTTTCGTTCTTTATAACGTTCAGCATTTATTTCGAGCAATGAAGTTTTAATGCGTGTGCGGGTAAGCATTACCTGGGGCTCATCTTTCTGCGGCTGATAGGTGATAACGCCGTCGAAGTGCAGTTTGCGTAATTGCTCTTTTACCACCGCTACGTCATACTTTAAAAGGTATGCCAGGTAAGTTTCTGATATGGCTACCGGGTAGCTGTAAATACCCTCGTACGTGCGTAAAAGTGTTTTTATTAAAGGTTCATATTCCGCATAGTTTTTTTCATATTCGTATAAAGCATCTTTGTAAAGGGTAAAAAGTACAGTGGCCGGGTTAAATACCTGCTCGTTAAAGCTCAGCCAGCCATCCTGTTCCAGCGCCTTTAGCCCGTAAATAGTTGTTTGGATATCCAGTCCGAATTTTTTGATAAAATCTTTCAGGTTAAAGTCGTAAGACTCCCCCGGAGCTTCCCCTTCAGGTAATTGAAGATAATTGACCATTCCTTCGTATACTGCCTGTAACGACCCGGTTGAGGGGTAACGGATATCAGGTAATGCCTGCAAAACGGCTAATTCCGGATCATCATATAATAACACTGCATAGGCGCGCTTCCCATCCCGTCCTGCCCGTCCTGCCTCCTGGTAATAGTTTTCAAGGCAATCGGGCACGTCTGCATGTATTACGGCACGCACATCCGGTTTGTCGATGCCCATTCCAAAAGCATTGGTACAAACTATTACGCGGATTTTATTTTTTATCCAGTTTTCCTGCTTCTGTGTTCTTTCTTCGGTGTTTAGCCCGGCATTATAAAAGTCGGCCGAAATACCCTGCGCAACTAACAGTTCGCTGATCTCTTTGGTTCGCTTCCTGGTTTTGCAATACACAATAGCGGCTCCTTGTACCTGTTGTAATATTGAAACGATCTTATTAATGCGCCCCTCCACTTTGAACACGCTATAGGAAAACTCCGGACGTTCAAAAGACTGACGGAATACCCGGAACTTATTTTCAGCGTCTATGGAAAGTTTTTCGCAGATGTCTCGCTGCACCAAAGAGGTTGCCGATGCGGTTAAAGCAATAACAGGTACGCCCGGCAATTCATTTCTCAGCTGTGCAATGCGCAGGTAGGGCGGTCTGAAATCGTATCCCCATTGAGAAATACAGTGTGCCTCATCCACTGCAATGAAATTTACATCCAGTCCCGGCAGGTATTCCTTAAATAAAGAAGTTTCTAATCTTTCGGGGGAAACATATAAAAACTTACAGTTACTGTGGGATGCTGTTTCCAGTACGCTGATGACATCCTTGCGATGCATGCCTGTATGTATGGAAAAGGCGGTAATATTTTTTTTGCGCAGATTTTGTACCTGGTCATTCATTAAAGCAATAAGCGGAGAGATTACCAGGCACAAACCCTCTTTAGTCAGGGCCGGAACCTGGTAACACATCGACTTGCCCCCACCGGTTGGCATTAATGCCAGCACGTCATTACCTTGCAGCGCAGCCTCAATAATCTCCTGCTGCATGGGCCGGAAGCTGTCAAAACCAAAATATTCTTTGAGGGTTTCCTGTGCTGTTGTATTCATATCCTAATCCACTTTTTTCACGAGTAACCTGCTGCTGTTAATAGCCAGTACCGCGTCGCTGAAAGCCATAACCAATGCGCCCAGCTGGGGTGTTAATAAGCCCAGCGCGGCAACCGGAATGGCTATTA
>JASGEW010000160.1:0-60032 GCA_047606125.1 Niabella sp.
ATTAGGCAGCCATGGCATACTGAGTATTGCCATTTATAGTTTGAGTATTCAGATTAACGGGCTAATTACACAACGCCCGGCATGCTTACACTTTCAAAGATCTACGCTGTCAAAACCAAACGCCCCCAATTTTATAAATTCTAAATTACAAATATCAAATATTAAATCTCAAATTACAAATCAGAGATCAGGCTTACTTTCCCCAGCCGAACCAATCGTTACCATTGGCATATAACATCAGCCCCAGTAACAATATCATGCCTGCCATTTGTGCATACTCGAGGAATTTTTCATTGGGTTTACGCCCGCTGATCATTTCATACAAAGTAAACATTACATGGCCGCCATCCAATGCCGGGATAGGCAGCAGGTTCATAAATGCCAGTACGATAGATAAAAAAGCGGTAATATTCCAGAAGGCTTCCCAGCTCCAGGTGGTAGGAAATACAGAGCCCATCGCTTTAAAGCCCCCAACTCCTTTGTATGCTTCCGTTTTGGGATTTAATATAAGCCTGAACTGATCAATATATGATTTTAATTTTTCCCCGGCCTTTCTAATGCCTGCAGGAAATGCTTCAAAAAATCCATATTCCGTTTTTTCAATTTTAAAAGCGCCTAATTTTTCATATTCTTCGTCTGTTAGAAAAGGAATGCCGATCCTTCCGTCAGCATCTACCCTGGCATTAATAGTTAACGGTTGCCCGTTGCGTGATACCGATAGCGCTACTGTACTGTTTTTCCTGTTTTTTAATACAGACGACATTTCATCATAATACCGGACAGGAGTAGTGTCGATAGCTGTGATCAGGTCCATCTTTCTCAGCCCTGCTTTATAGCCACCCAGTGTATCCTGCCTGAATTTTTTATCATAGTCTCCCACATACGCCGGTACGCGTTCCATAAACATAAATGCTTTTTTACGTTTGCTCTCCACCAGCTTACCAATAAGATTGACCGGCACCTTTATAGTCATTTTCTGGCCATTCCTTTCAATATCTATCTTTTCGCTGCCAATCAAAATTTTAGCAGCAAGGTCATCAAAGTAAGCAATTGGCTCCCCGTTTACAGCAATCACTTTATCCCCCGATTTTAAGCCTATTTCGCTCATCAGGCTGTCCGTAACAGCAACGCCATATTTTAATGAGCTCATCGGCACTTTCTTTTCGCCCCACACAAATAATATCATGGCGTACACAATAAAGGCTACCAATATATTCATGATGATGCCGGCAAGCATGATGATCAGTCTTTGCCAGGCGGGTTTGCTTCTGAACTCGTAAGGCTTTGGCGATTGTTTCATTTGCTCCTTATCCATGCTTTCGTCGATCATTCCACTGATCTTCACATAGCCACCCAATGGCAACCAGCCGATACCATATTCTGTATCACCCACTTTCTTTTTAAATAAAGAAAACCACGGATCGAAAAAAAGATAGAATTTTTCTACCCGGCATCCAAACCACCTCGCAGTGATATAATGCCCGAATTCATGCAATAAAACAAGTATGGATAAAGAAAGAATTAGTTGTGCAACCTGTACACTAACATTTGGCCAACTAATAGCTAAAATATATGACATTATTTTTATTCAAGTGTTTTAAAAAGTATGCAAAGATAACATGATTCCGGTTATGGATATGCTAAAAACATTGACCGGGGCTATTACCGTTAAGGAGATACACAATAAAACATATATAGTTTAATTAATTTCATGCTTTAACAACAATTTTATTTTTTTTTCAAAAACATACATATATTTGTTTCTTTAAAACTTGTTTAAAGTAAATATTTCTAACGTGGAGAACGGAAATAACGACAAAAAAATGGAAGCTATTTATAGTAAGCGGCTTCGTGCAGGAAAAAGAAGGACCTATTTTTTTGACGTAAGGTCAACAAAAGGAAATGACTATTACTTAACTATTACAGAAAGCCGTAAACGTTTTGATGACAATGGTTATGACAGGCATAAAGTATTTCTTTATAAAGAAGATTTTAATAAATTTTTAAAAGCATTGAATGAAGCAGTGGAGTATGTAAAAACAGATCTGATGCCTGATTTTGATTTTGATGCCTTTAATCATGAATACGACGAGGAGCAATCTCCGATACCTGCTACAGGAGGATATATCGCTCCAACTCCAACTCCAACTATTGTTGAAGAAAAACCTTTGGAAGAGGCTGATAATGATGAGAAGCTGGTTGAAAATACAGAACCCAAGACTTCTGAATCAGATTCTGCCACTACCAGCCATGAAGAAGTGGATAAATGGTAAGCATATATTCAAACTATTTTAAAGCCGCTGTAATTTAGCGGCTTTTGTTTTTTGTATATAATCTTCAAATTGAAAAAGAGAAAAGCTGCTCAGGTTATGGGCGGCAGTTAATCCGCCTTTTTGTGAAGCAAGTACGCCATATCTGATGTCGTACAAACCTTCGATGTTGTGGGCGTCGGGATCAATAGATAGCAGCACATTTTTTTCAATAGCATAGTCTATCCATTGCCAGTCGAGGTCGAGCCGGTGGGGGTTGGCATTGATCTCTATTACTACGCTGTTAGCGGCACAGGCATCAATTATTTTTTGATGATTGATGGGGTAGCCGTTTCTGCTTAGCAGCAGCCTTCCTGTAGGGTGGCCTAAAATAGTTGTAAAAGGGTTTTCGATCGCTTTTATCAATCGCTGCATGGCTTTATCTTCATGCATGTACAGATTGCTATGTATCGATGCAATAACCAGGTCAAAAGTGGCCAGCATATCGTTGCTGTAATCGAGGCTGCCGTCATTCAGAATATCGCTTTCAATACTTTTGAATATTTTAAACGGTGCCAGTTTTTTATTGAGTTCATCAACCTGTTGCTGCTGTTCTATTACTTTTTCTTCGGACAAACCGCTGGCGTAAGCCGCAGTTTTTGAATGATCGGAGATAACCAGGTATTCAAAACCATTTTTAATCAGGTCCTGCGCCAGTTCTTCAATAGTATGAATGCCGTCGCTCCAGGTGCTGTGATTGTGGATAATGCCCTTAATATCGGATACTTCGATCACTTCCGGTAATCTTTGCTCTTTTGCCAGCTCAACGATATGGCGCTTCTCCCTCAGGTAAGGTACAATAAAAGGGATACCTGCTTTTTCAAAAATTGCTGCCTCATTTTCAAACGGCTCCTTTTCAAAATCATCTTTTTTATAATTTTCAAAAAAAGCATCGAGGAAGCTATCCCCGGCTGAAGTAAGAAACTGTTTTTTGAAAATGTTTCCGGTATTGCAATATAACCGGAGCTTTAAGCCATTTGTCAGTTTGTATAATAGCGAATCGGTATTGTCTTCCAGCAGCTCAGGAGGATAGACTGTTTGAAACTTAGGCTTTATATTTTCTGTGTGGTCATCAATTACAAATTCCAGTTCCTTAATAGTTAAAAGCTGGCGTCTGAAATCTCCTGTTATCAATATTTTATCTTTACCAAAAAGATTTTCAAGATATCCTTTTATGGACGGGTATAGCTGCTCGATCTGTGCATATAAAAAGTGCCCGATATGCTGGTTGTAAAAGTTGATGGCTTCTAAAACATTTGCCTGGGTTTTTGCTCCAAAGCCTTTAAATCTGGTAAGCCGGTTTTCAATACAGGCATATTCCAGCTCGCCAATTGACTGAATACCCATTTCTTTCCAGACAATATTTATTTTTTTAGGTCCCAATCCTTTAATGCGCAGCATTTCGCGTACACCTTCTGGTATATGAGTGATATATTCCTGCAAAATTTCCAGGCTGCCGGTATCAATTAATTCTGCAATTTTTGCTGCTACAGACGGGCCAAGGCCTTTTATACCGGCAATAACATTTCTGTCTGTTTCAATAAGTTGCTGCTCCAGTTTTTCAATATGGAATGCTGCAATAGAATAGGTTTTTGACTTAAATGAATTTTCACCGTTAATATCCATGAGTTTTGATAGTAACAAAAAATGGTCGGCGATATCTGCATTATTCATCTGTGAATAAAAATATTTTTGAGACTGCAAGTTAAGCGATAAAAAAACCTTCCGCTACAGCGGAAGGTTTATAAAAACTTAAAAAAAGCGAATGCTTATTTTTTCTTAGCTGCTGCTTTTTTTGGAGCTGCTTTCTTAACTGCTGCCTTTTTAGGAGCTGCTGCTTTTTTTGGAGCTGCTTTTTTTGGAGCTGCTGCCTTTTTGGGAGCTGCTACTTTTTTAGCTGCTGCTTTTTTAGGAGCTGCTTTCTTTGGAGCCGCTGCTTTTTTAGGAGCTGCTTTTTTAGCTGCTGCTTTTGCCATTTTTTTAGAATTTAATGATTAGTAAATGGATTATCAAAGTAAAATTATGGAAAAAATATATTGTATCAAATTTTTTTTCCACAAATTGTTAAGGCATTAAATATGGTTATCAACATTAAACTTTATTTAATTCACTTTTTTCTTTGTTGCAGCCTTTTTAGCAGCAGTTTTTTTCTTTACTGCAACCTTTTTAACAGGCTTGTCAAAAGCTCCCGGCAATTCGGCCTCAATCATTTTTTTTACATCGTCGATTGATACGGTTGTTAACTCTTCTGCAGTATATTTTTCTCCGCTTTCTTTTCTGCCCAGTTTGATCATTTTCTTACCGAACCTGATAAACGGGCCCCAACGACCATTCTCAATAGAGATCTTCTCTTCCGGCCATTGTTGTATATAGCGGTTCGCTTCTTTTTCAACTTTTGTTTCAATAAGCTCTTTTATATCCTGTGCAGACAGGTTTTCAAAATTGTACCTGCGCGGTACATTAATGAACATATCGCTCCATTTAATAAAGGGGCCGAAGCGGCCTTTTCCTTTGGTTACCGGCTTGTCTTCAAATGTAGCGATGGGTGCATCTGCCTGCTGTTTGTCCCTGATCAGTTCAATGGCCCTGTCCAGATCAACGCTGAAAGGATCTTCACCTTTCGGAATGGAAATAAAATCTTCCCCAAATTTTACATAAGGTCCGAAGCGGCCAATGTTCACAGATACTTCTTTACTTTCATAATTACCTAATACTGCAGGCAGCTTAAACAGGTCGAGCGCCTCTTCCAATGTTATCGTTTCAATGCTTTGACCTTTTTGCAACGAAGCAAACCTGGGCGTTTCTTCTTCTTCTGCGCTACCAATTTGCACCATCGGGCCATAGCGTCCCATACGTGCTACAACTGGTTTACCGCTTTGCGGATCAATGCCTAATTCGCGCTCGCCTTTGATGCGTTCGGCCGTTTCAATGGTTTTATCAACATCTGTTTTAAAAGGATTATAGAAGTCATCGATCATTTTGTTCCACTGTAATTTGCCTTCGGCTACATCGTCAAACTCATTTTCGATGCGGGCGGTAAAGCCGTAATCCATGATGTCATCAAAATACTGCTTCAGGAAATCTGTAACCACCAACCCCAGATCGGTAGGGAATAATTTTGCCTTTTCAGCCCCTGTATTTTCCTGTAATGTATTTTTGGTGACCTGGTTGTTCTTCAGGGTCAGCAAACGATAATTTCTTTGTATGCCTTCTTTGTCGCGCTTTTCTACATATTCCCTTTTAATTATTGTCGAAATGGTAGGCGCGTAGGTGGAGGGCCTACCAATGCCCAGCTCTTCCAGTTTTTTTACCAGGGAGGCTTCTGTGTATCGTGGCGAAGGGCGGGTGAATCTTTCTGTGGCGTTCATTTGTACCAGAGGAAGCTGCTGGTCAACATGCAGATTGGGTAGCATGCCTTCCTGTCCTTCATCCTCGTTTATATCTTCCTCATCCCTGTCTTCCCGGTACACTTTTAAAAAGCCTTCAAACTTGATCACTTCTCCGCTGGCAGTTAACTGCTCTTTACCTGCCTGTCCCTGCCTGCCGGACAGGGAGGCGGTAGGCAGGTTGGTAGAAATATCAATGGTTGCAGTTGTTTTTTCAAGCTGGGCATCGGCCATCTGGCTGGCCATAGTTCTTCTCCAGATCAGTTCATAAAGCCGCTTCCATTCGGGATTATCAACTGTCGTATTACTCATGTAAGTGGGCCGGATGGCTTCGTGGGCTTCCTGCGCACTCTGGTTTTTATTTTTGTAGCGACGAAACTGGTGATAATTTTCACCATACAGGTTCTTTACTGTATTGGTAATATCACCCAGCGCGGTATCGCTCAGGCTTACACTATCGGTACGCATATAGGTAATATGCCCGTTTTCGTACAACTGCTGGGCAACCAGCATGGTTTTGCTTACACCATAACCCAGTTTGCGGCTGGCTTCCTGCTGGAGGGTAGATGTTGTAAAAGGCGCTGCGGGCGAACGCTTGCCCGGTTTTACCTGAATATCGCTAACCGTATATGCTGCATTAATACATGCGTTCAGGAAAGCTTCGGCTCCTTCGCTGTCATTATATCTTTTTCCTTCGGCCTTAAAATTGATGCTTTTTCCGGCAGCGTCTGTTGCAGTAAAAATTGCTTCTATTTTAAAACTGCTTTGAGGTTCAAAAGCATTGATCTCCCGTTCTCTTTCGGCAATGAGCCTTACTGCCACACTTTGTACGCGCCCTGCGCTCAGGTTATTTTTAACGCTGATCTTTCTCCACAAAACAGGACTTAATTCGAACCCTACAATCCTGTCCAGTACACGCCTGGCCTGCTGTGCATTTACCAAATTCATATCCAGTCTGCGCGGAGTGTCTACTGCGGCTTTTATCGCTGGTTTAGTGATCTCGTGAAATACAATACGTTTGGTTCTTTGAGGATCGAGACCCAGTACCTCGCATAAATGCCAGCTGATCGCTTCTCCTTCACGGTCCTCATCCGTTGCCAGCCATACCTCTTCACTTTTGCCGGCAAGTGTTTTTAATTCTTTTACCACTTTCTCTTTACCATCGCTCACCACATACCGGGGGTTGAAATCTTTCTCGATATCAATTCCCATACCCGCTTTTTCCAGGTCGCGGATATGCCCGAAGCAGCTTTTTACCTGGAAATCTTTTCCCAGGAATTTCTCAATGGTCTTTGCCTTTGCAGGGCTCTCTACTATTAATAAATTCTTAGCCATTAATGTAAACTGTTATTATATTGGAAGCAAGATTAATATATTTTTTATAAATGCAAATTTATTTATACAGCAAACCTGTTTGGTTGTGCTGCTTTTATAAAAAATTAATAATAGCTGTTAATACGCCGGCATCCCTGTATATCCGCCGGTGGCCAAGGTCTTCTGTAAAAATAAAACGGAAATTTGACGGGCTGGTTGCCTGCAGGTTCTTTGCATCATCAACCGGGGTGATTTTATCATGCTGATCGTGTATCCATAATACAGGGCCTTTTATATACGGAGCGCAGCGTAACAAAGAAAACCAATCAATATCGTGGCCGCTCAGGCGTTTTATATTGGCATAGAAATGATCCCGGACCGGTTTACGGGTGATTTGCATTTCTTTAAAGAACGACTCAATAAGTGTTGCAGCATTTGCCGCAGGAGCCACCAGTACCGTTCTGATATTTTCGTTAGCCTGTATTTCTGCCAAAATCATGCTTACCGCAAGGCCGCCAAAAGAATGTGCCAAATAACTGTCAAACGGGCCATACTTTTTATTAACAGCTGCAATAAAGTTTTTATAGGAAACAGCCGTAAGCATTTTACCGTTACTTAAACCATGTGCCGGGGCGTCAAAAGCAATCACTTCATAACCTTTATTCACCAGTTTGGGGACGAAGTGCTCAAAGTTGACAGCAGCAGACCGGAATCCGTGCGCAATAAGTATTTTCCGGTTTCCTCCTTTATTCCAGTGGTATCCGGAACATTTCATTCCCTCAAAGTAAAAAATTAATGGTTCTGCGTTTTTCAGGTATATGGGGTTATACCGCATTCTTGTATAGGGAGTGCAAAAGATCCTGAATGCTTCATCGCCGGCTTTTTTAGACGATACAATTGAAAGCAGCCGGATTTTAAGACGGAAATACCCGACAAGAAGTTTCTGTATTTTCATGTTTTACGAAGATAAGCTGAACAAAATTTGCAGTTGTTAAATACAGATAGACCACTGTCATTTGTTCGGCATACCTTTATTGTATGAATATAGTTATTATTGGTTCAGGAAATGTAGCGGCTGTTTTGGGCAGAAAATTTGTAGCGGCTGATCATACTATTGTTCAGGTGCTTAGCAGAAATGCCGCTGCTGCTTCACAACTGGCGTACGAATGGAATACGGAATCGGCTAATTATACCAGCCTGATCAATAAAAATGCCGATGTATATATTATTGCCGTTGCGGATATCGCCATTAAAAGTGTGGTTGATGATCTGCAGTTACAACATAAAGTGGTAGCCCATACTGCCGGGGCCGTAAATATCGATATCTTAAAAAAAGTGACTGATGATTATGGCGTATTTTACCCTTTGCAAAGCCTGAGAAAAGAGCAGGAGCGCTTGCCCGAAATTCCTGTATATATTGAAGCTGCCAGCGAAAAGGCCGAAAAAGTATTAAGTGAGCTGGCCCGGTCTGTTTACCCTGTAAATGCTCTTACAGCGAACTTTGATAAACGTACAAAATTGCATGTGGCCGCAGTGCTGGTAAATAATTTTACCAATCATATTTTTTACCTGACCGAACAATATTGTAAAAGAGAAGGGATAGATTTTGAAGCCTTGCTTCCCCTGATTGAAAATACATTTTACAGGCTGCGTGAGGCTTCCCCTTCGGTTATGCAAACAGGCCCGGCTGCAAGAGGGGATATGGATACTATCGAAAAACATATTGCTATTCTTGAAAATGATCCACCGTTATTAAACCTGTATAAATTTTTGACAGAAAGCATTATAGGGCATTCCATAGAAAAAAAACACGGCTGATTACCTCTTCATTCAGTTACTTTTGCTCCAAAAATAATTGCATGAATGTTTTAAGCAGCTTTAAGAATATTAATACCTTTATTTTTGACGTGGATGGGGTTTTTACGGATGGAAGTATCCTGGTGCTTGAAAGCGGGGAGATGGCCCGTTTAATGAATACGAAGGACGGATACGCGATACAACTGGCCATTAAAAAAGGGTATAAGATCTTTGTAGTGAGCGGCGCAGCGCGCAGCGCCGTTGAAAAAAGATTGAATTACCTGGGCGTGACAGAGATATTCTTTAGTGTAAAGGATAAAAAAGCTTTTGTATTGCAGCTGATGCAGGAGCGCGGTCTGGAGGCATCAGGGATCTTATTTATGGGTGATGACATACCGGACCTCCCTGTTTTTGATATTGTAAATGCAAGCTGCTGCCCTGCCGATGCCGTTACTGATGTGAGGCAGGCGGCAAAATACATTTCAGACAGGGACGGGGGCAGGGGATGTGTACGTGACGTGATCGAAAAAGTATTAAAAATTAATGGCCATTGGGATACCGGCATCGGGCTTGCTTCTAAATAACCAATATAATCATCTAAAACAAGATTATGGCGCTTATACAGCCATTTATGAAATTAATACGCTGGCCTAATCTGCTGTTTATTGTGTTAACGCAGGTTTTGTTTGAGTTTTGTATTTATCATCCCATCTATAAAATTACCCTTCCGGCGCAGGATATTTTTTCATTCTTATTATTAGTGGCTGCTTCGGTTTTTATAGCTGCAGCAGGCTATATTATCAACGATTATTTTGATATCAATATCGATCTTATTAATAAACCTCAGAAAATGATTCTCGGAAAAGCGCTTAGCAGGAGGTGGGCGCTTGCCTGGCACCTGACATTAAGCGGCCTCGGAATTATTTGCACTGCTATTGCCGTAAACCCATTTGACAGGTGGTACCTGGTGATCGCCAATATGGTTTGCGTAGTATTATTATGGTTTTATTCGGCAAGGTTTAAGAAAGATATTTTAACCGGTAATATTATCGTATCGCTGCTTACCGCCTGGACCATTATGATCATCTTTTTGTCGAAATATTCTTTTAATAATGCATTTAGCAGTATCGATCCGGGACAGATAAGGCTATTTAGATTTGCAATGCTTTATTCAGGATTTGCTTTTGTAATATCGCTGATACGGGAAGCTATAAAAGATATTGAGGATATGCCGGGCGATGAAAAATTTGGCTGCAGAACCTTGCCTATTGCATGGGGTATACAGGCTACAAAGGTTTATGTAGCCGTTTGGCTCACTATTTTAATAGTATTGTTAGTCATCATCCAGTTTTACGTGCTGCAGTTCCGGTGGTGGCTGGCAATGGGCTACTGCATCATATTTATTATTATTCCTTTAATGTATATATTCAGGAAACTGATGCAGGCTGCTGCTGCTCAGGATTATCATAAACTTAGCAACCTTACCAAAGGCGTGATGCTGACAGGAATTTTATCGATGCTGTTTTTTTATTTTTATTTAAGCAACAATAGTTTTTTATGATAGAGCGTATTGTGCTGGCTTCTGCTTCGCCCCGGAGAAAACAATTGCTCGAATGGGCTGAAATTCCCTTTGAGGTAATAGTATCCTCTGCCGAGGAGGTTTTTGAGAAAGGTATTGATCCCAGGCAAGGTGCGGCAAAGGTAGCGCTACAGAAAGCCTTAAAGGTTAAAGAACAGGTATTGGAGAACAGGATTGTTTTGGCCGCTGATACTATTGTTGTTTTAAACGGGCAGATCATTGGAAAGCCTAAAGACAGGCCGGCCGCGATTGCTGCCCTCTCTCAATTACAAAACACCACACACCAGGTTATTACAGGTGTGGCGATCCTTAAAGGAAGCAAACAAATATTGTTTACCGATACTACTGAAGTAACTTTTCATCCGCTTAGTCAGGAACAAATCAGCTTCTATATAGATCATTATAAGCCCTACGATAAAGCAGGCGCTTATGCGATACAGGAATGGATTGGCGTGACCGGCATTAAAGCTATACAGGGAGATTTTTATAACGTAATGGGATTGCCGGTAAGCCGGGTGGTACAGGTATTAAACAATTTATAGCAGGTGAACATTATAGGGGACCGGGCGTAGAGCTGCGGCAAAGTCAGGAGCCCCCTGATTTTTTTCAAAAAAGTTTAAATGGGTTCCCGATTTTTTTGTAAATTGGCGGAGTGTACGCAGATTGTTAACCTGTCAACTAAACCAACATGAACGAACAATTGCTGCAGTTTATCTGGCGATTTCAGTATTTTAACAGATCCCGGTTATTTACTGTTAACGAAATGCCTGTGGAAGTGATGTTTCCGGGGCTGATCAATACCAATCAGGGGCCCGATTTTAGCAATGCAAAAATAAAAATAAAAGACACCGTTTGGGCGGGCACAGTTGAGCTGCACCTCAGAACATCAGACTGGCTAAAACATAAACATGCTGTTGACAATAACTATAAAAATGTGATCCTGCATGTGGTTTATGAAAACGATATTGCTGACCAGGCAGACCTTATACCCGTACTGGAACTAAAAGACCGTATTGCAGTAGGTTTATTGAGCCGCTACCGGCAATTAATGGAAACAAGACAGTTTATTCCCTGCGAAAATTTAGTAACCGGCGTACCTGAACTGACTATTGTTACCTGGAAAGAAAGATTATTAATCAACAGGCTTCAGCGAAAAGTTTCCGTTATTGAAAATTATTTGTTACGAACCAGCCGCCACTGGGAAATGAGCTTTTGGTGGCTGCTGGCAAAGAGCTTTGGAACAAAAACAAATGCAGAAATTTTTGAAGCAGTCGCGGAGAGCATCCCTTTAAATATTCTCGTAAAACATAAGCACCAGTTAATTCAGCTGGAAGCATTACTGCTGGGGCAGGCCGGGTTATTAAATGGTGAATTTAACGAGGCCTATCCAAAATTGCTCCAACGTGAATATCGGTTTCTGAAAACAAAATATCAACTGTTACCGGTTGTCTTTCCTGTACATTTTTTAAGAATGAGACCCGGCAACTTTCCCACTATCCGTCTGGCTCAGCTGGCTGCCCTGATCTTTCATTCGGTACATTTATTTTCTAAAATTGTTGCTGAGGAAGCGCTTAGTAATGTGAGGCGATGGTTTAAAGTAACACCTAACGATTACTGGAATTATCATTATACCTTAACAGATGCGCCCTGCTTAAAACCTAAACCGGTAGGGGATGAGATGATAAACAGTGTGCTTATTAATACTGTTGTTCCCATGCTGTTTACTTACGGGCAATTACATCAGGCTCAAAAAATAAAAGACAGATCCCTGAAATGGCTTGAACAAATAAAGGCGGAAAGCAATGTTATTATTAAGGGATTTAAAAAAACAGGTTTTAAATGCCTGTCGGCCTGGGATTCACAGGCGCTTATCGAACTAAAAACACAATATTGCGATCACAGGCTTTGTTTAAACTGCTCTATCGGAAATAGCATTTTGAAATGACTGAATATACTTAACATTTGTTAAAACTTTTTATTCTATTGGTTTTATGTAAAGGATTGTACATTTTTGTCCTGTCACTGCTGTATTTGTTAAAACTTCAAATTCAATCTATTAATGTCGGGTTCAGACAAACCGGAACTTTGCTTTTTGATTAGAATTTGCTTTTGTAAAAAAAAATAAAATAACTCAAGATGAAAATGACAAAAGCAATTTTGATTGGAGCTGTAATTTTTTTCAGTGCATCGGCTCGTGCACAGATCGGGAAAGATGTGGTTAAGCTGGGTGTATTGGGCGGCATTGCTGCTCCGGCTACCAATGCTTCGGCGTTTGCCGGCGCAGATATAGCTTATCAGCATCTTCTTAATGAGCATTTTGGTGTGGGTATAGCTACTGGTTACCAGCTTCATTTTGGGAGGAACAACACAGTAAAATCGGTGAACCTGGTGAATAATGATTTTGGTGTGGTACCCGTTGCGGCTTTACTCAGGTATTATCCCACAGGCAGGGGTCTTTATGTGGGCTCCGATGTGGGTTATGGCTTCATCACAGGCAATAAATACGTTGTTTCCAGCCCTTCCGGGCAAAAAACCGAACGCGCTGCCGGCGGGTTTTATTTAAAGCCCGAAATAGGTTATAATATGCATAACTGGAGCTTCTTTGCACATTATTCTAAAGTGTTTAACGGCGATGATGGCACTATTACCATAGGAAGCAAAACCCAGAAATACGAAACAGGGGTGTTAGGCGTTGGAATAGCTTATAATATTGGTTTGGGCCGCCGCTAATACCGGGATGCAGTTACTTTTTCATATCGTTCAAAAACTGCTGCTCTCTGTTGTTAAGATGCTGCTCCTAATAAATAAGCTCTTTGCAGTTTTTTCGTAAGCCAGAAATTATTTATCTGAAATTCAGAAATTTATCTTTTGCATAACTGCCTAAAAATGCTAAGAAAGTGCATGGATGCAACCTCATTGGCACGGCATTTGTCTAAAGTGCATTGTTTGATAAAAAGTAAGATTTAAGAACTTAAAAGTATTACGATGAAAACAGGAAAAGCAATATTAATGGGAGCGGCAATGTTATTTACAACAGCAGCTGTTAATGCGCAAAGCATGAAAAATATGATAAAGATTGGAGTGCTGGCCGGCCCGTCGGTACCTTCGAATAATGCAGCCGCCGCAGCCGGAGTAGATCTTGCCTATCAGAATCTGGTTACTCCGCATTTTGGTTTAGGGTTAGCTACAGGATATCAGCATCATTTTGGAAAAGAAAACGATGTTAATGGTACTACGCTCGATAATAACAATTTTGGCGTGGTGCCGGTAGCGGCATTGGTTAGATACTATCCTAAGGCCGAAGGTATTTATATTGGAACCGACTTGGGTTATGGTGTCATTACAGGCGATAAAGATGTAGCGGCCAACTCCTCAGTAGATCGCCCCGGCGGTGGTTTCTATTTGAAACCGGAAGTGGGATATCATAACCGTAACTGGAACATTTTTGCACATTATTCAAAAGTATTTACCGGTGATGAGGGCACTATTGGTTCCCAGAAATATAATACCGGCATAATAGGCGTTGGATTAGCTTATAATATTGGCCTTGGTGCGGGCAGGTAATAAATAAATGTATGCTACCATCATCTTATCCCTATGCTATCGGATCCGGCCATAACCAGGCCGGATCTTTTTTATATAGCCGGTTAAAATTGATGTTGCCACCGTTTACCTGCTGATAAGAAAGCGGCTCTGCACAGACCGCCCGGCATTTCTTATAAACATTTCACCTTGTAAACTTATCGGCTTACTTTTGCGCGATGCGAAAACTAAGTATGCAGGAGCTGGGGCGAAAATCGGTAGATGAATTTAAAGCATCCGAAAAAATGCCTATTGTGGTAGTGCTCGAAAATATTCGCAGTGCTTATAACGTAGGCAGTGTTTTCAGAACCAGTGATGCATTTTTAATTGAGGCTATTTATATAACAGGTTATGCTGCCAGGCCGCCTCATAAAGAAATAAAAAAAACCGCATTAGGCGCCGAAGAGTCGGTAGACTGGAAGCATTTTAGCCATAGTGGGGAAGCTGTTGAAGAGTTAAGAAGCAAAGGGTATAAGATTTATGCTATAGAGCAGGTGGAGAACAGCGTCGCTTTAAATGAACTTGGCTGGAATGGTGAGGACGGGATCGCCCTTATTTTTGGTAATGAAGTATCGGGGGTAGAGCAATCTACCATTCTGCAATGCGATGGATGTGTTGAGATTCCGCAATTAGGGATGAAGCATTCCTTAAACATTGCAACAGCTGCCGGTGTTGTGTTATGGGAGTTGGTTCGCAGAAAATTAAATTCAGAAAATTAAGATGACCACTGCAAAAAAATATTTAAGCCTTATAAAATTTTCCCATACCATTTTTGCAATGCCCTTTGCTATGATTGGTTTTTTTCTGGGATTTAAAATTTTTCAAAAAGTATACAAAGGCGATTTTCTTTTGATTGATATGAGCTACTGGGAAACGTTTAGATTATTATTCAAAGAAAAATGGGTGACATTATTGCTTATTATATTGTGTATGATCTTCGCCCGGAGCGCGGCAATGGCATTTAATCGTTACCTTGACAGGAGCTTTGATGCCAGAAATCCACGTACGGCCGTTCGCGAAATTCCTGCCGGCATATTAAACGCAGATAGTGTGTTATGGTTTACGATCATCAGCGCTGCATTATTTGTTATTTGCACTTATTTCATAAATCCTGTGTGTTTCTATTTGTCGCCCGCAGCGTTATTGGTAGTATTGGGATACAGCTATACAAAAAGGTTTACAGCTTTATGTCATGTTATCTTGGGTATAGGATTGTCTTTGGCCCCTATTGGCGCTTACCTGGCTGTAACAGGCCGGTTTGATGTGCTGCCGGTTCTTTTTTCATTTGCAGTGGTATTCTGGGTCAGTGGTTTTGATATTATTTATGCATTACAGGATGAAGAGTTTGACAGGAAAAATAATTTGTATTCTATTCCTTCCACGCTGGGAAAGAGAAAAGCATTAAATATATCTACAGCGTTGCATGTTTTAAGTGCTGCATGTGTAATTGCTGCAGGTATTATCGGTGGGTTCGGATGGCTATACTGGATCGGCATCCTGGTTTTTGCAGGCATGCTGATTTATCAGCACAGTATTGTAACTCCAACCGATCTGCGCCGTGTAAACCTTGCATTTATGACCGCAAATGGCATCGCGTCCGTAGTGTTCGCCGTTTTCGTAATAACAGATTTATTGATTCACTAATTTTAAGCTATATTCTTGCCCCGCCTTCTTTCTATTGATTATGGTCTGAAACGGACCGGCATTGCAGTCACTGATCCTTTACAGATCATTGCGACCGGCCTTACAACCATTGAATCCAAACAGCTGATCTCTTTTTTAAAAGAATACTTTTTAAAAGAACAGGTAGCAAAAATAATTATCGGTATGCCCAAAAACTGGGATGAATCGGATACACACGCTACTCCTTTGGTGCAAAGAGCAATTAAAGAGCTGAAAAAACATTTTCCTCAGATGCCCATCGAAACAGTTGATGAACGCTATACCTCGAAAATGGCAAAAGACGCTATGCTCCAGATGGGACTTAAAAAAATGCAGCGGCGCAACAAAGCCCTTGTTGATGAAATTGCGGCCACCATTATGTTGCAGGAATATTTAAATAAATAATCAATTACCTTTGTACACATGATTTTACCAATTGTAGCATACGGCAACCCGGTTTTAAGAAAGGTGGCCGAAGATATTGAACCGGATTATCCGGGTTTGCAGGAGCTTATTGTCAATATGTGGGAAACCATGTACGCCAGTAACGGCGTGGGCCTGGCTGCACCTCAAATCAATAGGCCCATCCGGCTTTTTGTGGTGGACTCTGTACAGATACTGGAGAATATGGATGACGAAGACGAGCGTGCCCGTTATGCACGCGATAAAGGTGTAAAACAGGTTTTTATGAATGCTTATATAAAGGAGCTCGATGGCGAGCCGTGGACTTATAACGAAGGATGCCTGAGTATTCCGAAAATAAGAGAAGATATTAAAAGACCCGAGTCGGTAACCATTGAGTACGAAGACGAAAATTTTGAGTTGCATACCGAAACTTTCACCGGAATTTCCGCGCGGGTTATTTTACATGAATATGACCATATTGAAGGCAAATTATTTATCGATCATTTGCCTGTTTTAAAAAGAAAATTACTTAAAAGTAAGCTTACTGATATTTCGGCAGGCAAGATAAAAGTAGATTATAAAATGTCCTTTTCCTGAAAGCCGGCAGCAACTATATTGTCTGCAGGAAAAGCAGTATAATACCTTTGGCAATTTCCCTGATGCCGGCTTTTTTCCTTCCTTTGGTTTTTGTGCAATAAAAATCATCGCGCGAACAGCATACTGGCAGGTTTTTGAAAACATTTTTTATTTCATTTCTATAAGAAACGGAAGCATGCGGTACCTGTTTTATAGGCATCCGCTGTCAGCAAAACTGTAATAACCTGTTTCGCTTACAATTATGTGGTCAAGTAGCCTGATGTCTAAAAAAGTGGCAGCCTGTTTTATTTTTTCTGTAAGCAATTCATCTGACCGGCTGGGCTTTAAACTGCCTGAGGGATGGTTATGGCTAAGCACAATACTTACGGCATTTTTTTCAAGCGCCCGTTTTAAAATAATTCTCGGATCGACCACTGTTCCGGTAATGCCGCCCTGGCTGATTATTTCAAAACCTAACATTTTAACAGCCCGGTTAAGATACAATACTGCGAATACCTCGTGCTGATAATCTTTTAATCTTTCTCTTAGAAAAAAGGCAATTTCCTTTACAGTGCCAAATACTTCCTTCTCCGGAAGGCTGCCCTGCTGCCTCCTCCGGCCCAGTTCCATTGCTGCTATTATTGCTATAGCTTTTGCCTCACCAATACCTTTCAGTTTTATAAACTCTTCAACGCTTAATTTGCCCAGGTTATTTAAGTCATTGTTTCCCATCTGCAAAACTTCCTTAGCAAGATCAACTGCGGATTTTTGAGGCGTTCCATGTCGTATTAGTATAGCAAGCAATTCCGAATTACTTAAGTGATAAGCGCCTTTGGCCAGTAATTTTTCCCTGGGTTGATCGTCCTTCGCCCAATATTTAATCGTGTTCTTCATTTTCATTAATGGCAATTTGAGAATAATTTGTTTTAACGGGTGCAGATTTTCTGCTCCGTAATAAAGTTAAAAAAATCATGGTTCAGATAAAATAAAAAAATATCTTCGCCGCTCATTTTAAAGCAATATGCAAAAAGCTCATTCCATTCCACATTCTGCCAAAATATTTTCAGGAGCCGCCTCTCAGGAGCTTACATCTGAAATATGCGCACATTATGGGTGCGAAGTCGGAAAATTAAATATCCAGCGCTTTTCAGACGGCGAAATCTCTCCCAACTACACGGAGAGTGTAAGAGGGGATTATATTTTTATTATACAAAGTACTTACCCTCCTGCCGACAACCTGATGGAGCTTTTGTTGATGATCGATGCTGCCAAACGCGCTTCGGCCTACAAGGTGATAGCGGTATTGCCTTATTACGGCTATGCGCGGCAGGATAGAAAAGACCGCCCTCGTGTAGCAATCGGCAGTAAACTGGTTGCCAATATGTTAACGGCTGCTGGAGCCGATCGTATTGTAACTATGGACCTGCATGCGCCTCAAATTCAGGGATATTTTGATATTCCGGTAGATCATTTAGACAGCCATGCCGTTTTTATTCCATACATTGAGCGATTACAGTTAAAAAACCTTACCTTTGCGGCCCCCGACGTAGGGGCTACCAACAGGATCAGGGAAATTGCCAGCTATTTTAACGCTGATATGGTGATTTGTGATAAACACCGTAAAAGAGCAAACGAAATAGCAAGCATGAGGTTGATTGGCGAGGTAGAAGGCAGAGATGTGGTTATTATTGATGATATATGTGACACAGGAGGTACATTAGCAAAATGCGCCTCGCTGATCAAGGAAAAAGGCGCAAATAGTGTACGGGCTTTAATAACCCACCCTCTTTTAAGTGGAAAAGCGTATGAAAATATTGAAAACAGTGTGTTGGAAGAATTAGTGGTATGTAATACTATTCCGCTTAAAAAACAAAGCTCAAAAATAAAAGTGATATCTGTGGCAGAATTATTCTCAGTTGCCATAAAACACGCATTCGAGAACAAAAGCATAACCAGCCTGTTTGTTCACTCAAATCTGAGAACAAGCTGATAAAAGCGTAAAATTTTAAAAACAATATAAAAAATGAAAACAATTACAATCGAAGGACAACTGAGGACCGAATTTGGCAAGTCAGCCACCCGTCAGGTTCGCTCTCAGGGAAATGTGCCTGCTGTAATTTACGGGGGTGCTAACGAGATCAATTTCAGCGCACCTGCAGCAGCGTTTAAACCATTGGTGTACACCCCAAACTTTCAGATAGCTGAAATAAAAGTTGATGGAACTGCCTACAGGTGTATTTTAAAAGATCTGCAGTTTGATAAGGTAACGGATGCGCTTATTCATATAGATTTACTGGAACTGGTTGAGGATAAAAAAGTGATTGCGACAGTGCCGCTTAGATTTACAGGAACTGCCAAAGGCGTAAGAGCCGGTGGAAGGTTTGTTTCCAAGATCAAGTCAGTTAAGGTAAAAACATTACCCAGGCATCTGGCTGAAGTTATCGAAGTGCCGATCGATGAACTGGAAATTAACGGTAATATCCGCGTAGAAGATATCAAAGCTCCTGAAATGGAAATATTGAATTCTCCGCGTATCCCTGTTGCTTCTGTAGTAATGACAAGACAACTAAAACAGGAAGAAGCAGCTGCCGCCAAGAAATAATATAAAAGGATTGAACATAAAAAGACCCGCAGTAGCGGGTTTTTTTATGTCACCTGGCTAAATTATTGATTAAGATGTATAAAAATATTTATTATTGCCAAGAATTTGTAATTTTGATGGTCAAACATGAAGTTTTTAATTGTCGGGTTGGGTAATATTGGTGAAGAATATGAACATACGAGGCATAATATAGGTTTTGATGTAGTTGCATCATTTGTTCAAAAACACGGGGGCATTTTTAAACAGGAAAGATTAGCATACGTTGCTGAAGTAAAATGGAAAGGGAGGCTATTTATTTGTATATGTCCAACAACGTATATGAATTTAAGTGGGAAAGCGTTTAAATATTGGATTGACAAAGAGAAAATAAGTTTGCAAAATACCCTAACTGTAGTTGATGAGTTAGCTCTACCACTGGATAAGTTACGCATTCGCGGAACGGGAAGCGATGGCGGACACAATGGTTTGAGAAGCATCCAGGAAGCCGTGGCCTCGGTTGAATATCCTAAACTGCGTTTTGGAATCGGAAATAATTTCCCCAGGGGTACGCAATCTGAATTTGTATTAGGTAAATGGACCAAAAGCGAAGAGCCATTGGTCAGGTTTAAAATAGAAAAAGCTGTTGAAGCTATAGAAATATTCGCGATGCAGGGTTTGAATGCTGCGATGAATAATGTGAATAATCGTGTATATTCATTGCAAGCATAGCCTGTAAAACATTCTTTATGAAAATTTTTTGTATTGGTAGAAATTATGTAGCCCATGCCAGGGAGTTAGGGAATGAAGTGCCGGAAGAACCGGTAGTGTTTCTGAAACCCAAATCGGCTTTATTAAAGCCGCACTTGCCTTTTTATTATCCTGAGTTCACAAACGAGCTTCACTACGAATGTGAACTTGTTCTGCGGGTTAGTAAAAATGGAAGATATATAAACAAGCGGTTTGCACATCAGTATTACGATGCCATTACATTAGGTATTGATTTTACCGCAAGAGATATTCAAAACGAATTGAAAAAAAAGGGTCTGCCCTGGGAAAAGGCAAAGGCATGGGATAACTCAGCTGTAATTGGTAAATGGCGGCCTGTAAGCGATTTTGAAAATCTTAAAGATATCAACTTCGGTTTTTATAAGAACAATGAGTTGGTGCAGGAGGGCAATTCCGGCAGGATGATCCACAGTTTTAATACCATACTTGTTAATATTTCAAAATATTTTTCATTAAATATCGGGGATATCATTTTTACCGGCACCCCTTCAGGAGTTGGAGAAGTATTGCCAGGAGATGAGCTGGAGGGTATTCTGGAAGACCAGATTGTTTTAAATCTTACTGTAGAATAGTTGTCCCCCGGAAACATACTATTGATTGAACCCCGTGAAATATTTTACGGGGTTTTTATTTTGTTGGATATAATAATTATATATTTGCAACACAGTTTCATTTTTGAAAAAGATAAAAAAAATACAGAAAAGTACAACTGTTGCAATGCTGTTGGCATTTACCATTAGCGTTACACCTAAAAAGTATTTTCATGATTTCCTGAGTCACCATGTCGATTATAATTTTGAAACGGTTACCGGTAAAGCAAAACAGTTTACCGGTTATAAATTCAACTGTGGCTTTGTAAATGTTGCAGCAACGGTCCCGTACTTATTTCAGGAACTAAATAGTTTTCCTTGTTTTCAAGGTTTTAAGATTATTTGGCATAAGCATATTATTTATCTCTTACGCTGCCATTCCTTTACCTGTTTTGCGCAGCGCGGTCCGCCCTTCCTGTCCTTGAGCTTTATATAGTGATATCACATTCTTTGAATGTGTTATGATTTCTTCTGTTTGTATCTTTTATAGCAATAAAGTTTGTTATAAACAGGTTCATTAAATTATTCATTAACGATTCCTTGACCCTAATAATTTATTCAGGTTAAACATAGGCTTATATGCAATTAAAATATTCTTTCTTAATATTATGCTTATTTATGATCATAGTTGGTCATGCTACAGATGATAAAGGAAAATTAAGTGGTACGGTTACTGATGCTGCATCACAGGCTCCGCTGGCGGGAGCAACTGTATCCATACCGGATCTAAAGATCTCAACCATTACAGATGTTAACGGGACTTACTTTTTTTCTTCTTTACCCGGAGGCCGTCTGACCATACAGGTCTCTTTTGTTGGTTATAGATCAAAAGTGGAAACGGTTAGCATTAGCGGAAATACAATCAAAAACTTTTCGCTTTTATCATCTGTAGTGGAGAATGAAAATGTTACTGTGACCGGGGTGTCCTCGGCAACGCAGCTACAACGATCTCCTGTACAGGTATCTATTATTTCTAAAAAAGAGCTGCAACGGGCTACAGGCACCAACCTTATGGAGGCTGTTGCCAAAGAACCGGGTGTTTCTGTTGTGACTACAGGTCCCGCGATCGCAAAGCCGTTTATTCGCGGGCTGGGTTATAACCGGGTAGTGACCATTAATGACGGTGTGAGGCAGGAGGGGCAGCAATGGGGTGACGAGCATGGTATAGAGGTTGATGAATACAGCGCCCAAAAAATTGAAGTACTGAAAGGTCCTGCTTCACTGATGTATGGCAGCGATGCGATTGGCGGCGTGCTCAATATTCTTAGTAACGTGCCTGTAGCTAATAATACGGTGCAGGCCAATGTCTCGGGCAGCTATAATGGTAATAACAGGATGCATGGCGAGTATGCAAATGTTGCCGGAAACATCAACGGCTTTAACTGGAATGCTTACGGGAGTTTTAAAAACGCCGGTGATTACAAAAATAAATATGACGGTGATGTTTTAAACAGCAGGTTTGGAGAAAAGAACTTTGGCGGTTATATAGGATTAAATAAAAGCTGGGGATATTCGCATTTAATTTTTTCAAGATTTAACCAGAAAATAGGTATGGTTGAGGGTGAGCGCGATGAGGAGGGGAATTTAATACTGGATGGTTATGATTTGAATAGCAGCCTGATAAAAGGCCGTGAACCGCTTGTTCCGTATCAACATATCCGCCATACAAAAGTGGCTTTGGATAATTCTTTTTCTTTAAACAACGGCGACCGGATAACGGCGCTTATTGGTTTTCAAAGAAATCAGCGCCAGGAATTCGGTGATGTGGATGCTCCGGAGGAACCTGATGCCTATTTTGATCTGAAAACCGTCAACTATGCACTGGCCTATCATCTGCGGGAAAGCAATAACTGGAAAACCAGTTTGGGAATAAATGGAATGAGACAGCAGAATACAAACAGGGCAGAAGAAGTATTAATACCCGATTACCAGCTATTTGATTTTGGGATATATGGAGTTACTTCAAAAACATGGGATAAGATCACACTTAGCGGAGGGGTGCGTTATGATTTAAGAAATCTTGACAGTAAAGCAATGGTTGTAGATGATGAAGAGAAATTTACGGCCTTTAATAAAAAATTCTCCAATATGTCCGCGAGCCTGGGCGCAGCATATATTCTTAACGATAATATCTCTTTTAAAGCAGACCTTAGCCGGGGATTCAGGGCGCCGAATGCATCGGAGCTGGCAGCTAATGGCGAGCATGAAGGAACGAACAGGTATGAATTGGGCGATCAGGATCTGAAGAGCGAGGTTTCTACCGCTGTTGATGGCGGAATTGATATTACAACTAATCATGTTGATATTACTATCGCTCCATTCTTTAACAGTATTAATAACTATATTTTTTACAGTAAATTGTTAGGCAGTAATGGCGCTGATTCTTTAATCGATGGTATTCCTGCCTATAAATTTAACCAGCAAAATGCAACGCTGGCAGGTATTGAAGCCCGGTTCGACCTGCATCCGCACCCGCTGGACTGGCTGCATTTTGAAAATACTTTCAGCTTTGTACGAGGTAAATTTTCGAAAGCTGTTGACGGCTCCTATAATCTGCCGCTGATTGCGCCCGCAAGTTTACTCACCGAGCTGCGGGGCGAGTTTCCCAGTGTGCTGAAGATATTTTCGAATCTGTATGCAAAATTTGAAGTGAATACTGTGGCCTCTCAAAACAACTATTTTGCAGGATATAATACTGAAACAGCAACCAACGGCTATGTGCTGTTAAATGCTGGTATGGGCAGCGATATAAAAATAAATGGAAAGAGAAGGTTTAGCTTTAACGTGGGGCTGAATAACATTACTGATGTTGCTTACCAAAGCCATTTAAGCAGGTTGAAGTATACGGATGAGAACCCGGTTACCGGTAGAACAGGCGTGTTTAATATGGGACGTAATTTTACTGCCCGTGTTATTATTCCTTTCAACTGGGAATTGAAAAATCTATAGTCTATAGTTTGTATAAGTAACAATATTGGAAGCCGTAACAGGACTTACCTGTTGCGGCTTTACCTGTATTGCTATAACTTTATAGCAATAATCTGAAAAAAGAAAACATGAACGATCACGCAAATGCCTTTATAAAGCTGGCCCATTCCAGAAGCTTTAAGTTTTTTCTGCTTAAGAAACTGCCTGCGGCGTATTTTAGCAGTGTTCGTATAAAAAATATAAATGAAACAACCTGCAGTGTTGGGGTGCCTTTTACATGGTTCACAAAAAATCCTTTTAGGTCAACCTATTTTGCCTGCCTGGCTATGGCTGCAGAACTGAGCACTGGCGCACTGGCCATGGCGCATGTATACAAACGAAAGCCAGCGGTTTCCATGCTGGTAATTAAAATGGAAGCAGAATATTTCAAAAAGGCAACCGATGTTACCATTTTTACCTGTGAAGATGGATTACTGTTTAAAAATTTGATTGATAAAGCTGTAGTAACAGGCGAATCTCAAATAGTTACAGCTACTTCGAGGGGTGTGGACAGCGAAGGTGAGCTGATTGCAATATTCACGATTGTCTGGTCGTTTAAAGCTAAACTAAAATAGACCGGATTTATTAGTGGATTTTTTGAATAAGCGCCTCAACGCGGGTTTTAAAAGAAGCTGATTCTTCGTTTTGAGAAATAATAAAAGAATTGTTTGCAAAAGCGCCTAACACACTCTCCATTTCCTCTTTCGAATCATATACCATATTTTTAAATTCATTTTTATAATCTTTTTGTTTGGATTCATACACCCCCCTGGTCATCCATTCTTTTATTTCGAGCGTATCTGAAAAAAGCTTTTTGAGGAATGCTGTATCAATCTGTGAAATATCCTTTTCAAATGTTTCCTGAAGGATATAAATTGTATGCGATAATTTGAATCCGGAATAATGCCCGGATTGTTCTTTATAAAAATGATGAACAGCTGCCCACGAATTTATATCATTGTTGCGTATCTGGTTTAATAATTTATTTACTTCATCTTTGGGAATTAACTGTCCTCCGATATTAAGCCAATCGATATGTTGCCGTTCCGGGGGAAGATTTTGAACGAGCGCCTGGGCTGTATCGATATTCTTTTCTGTGATAAAATGCATCAATTCAATACCACAATAATAAATCAGCATTTTTTTATAGGTGTTATATGCCTGCTGTACCTTCACCAGCAGCACCGGCCTTTTCGAATTTTCAAAACCTGTTGCAAGTATATTTAGTTTATCCACTATGGGAGAATCGTGTTCTAACAGCGATCTGCCTTTTTTACGGTAATCTGCATCGCTTCCGATCATTTTGTTGCTGATGTAAAAAGCTTTCCCGGTAAATTGCTGCAATAATTTTAATGCCTGGTGTATTTCATTAATGCTATCCGGTGCAAGAAAATTATATTCAAGTTGCTGTAATTTCTCGATCCTTCTGTCGCGATCTGCAAATTTTCTTTCATTCCTTAATATGGCATACATATTATACATCAGCCAGTAAGCCGGCATAATAACAAGGCTGTTGCTATGTTCTTCGTTACTTACAAGCGAAAAGGGAAGCGGGATGTTTAATTCGGCAGGATAGTTGCCTTTTGCGATCATGGTAAAGGATGCAAACTTTGAATTATGCTTCAGGCTTACGCATAAGCCGGGCCAGAAACCTCTTCCAGCCTGTATTTCGCCATCTGCACCACGGGAATTATGATTAGAGCCGATGGTGGCACCAGCAGCCATATTGCTTTGCCCCATTAACAGAGCAGCGCATAAGAATGAATTGTTATGATGTTGTTCATGGGCAGGAAATATTAAAGAGTTTAACACCTCGCAACAGGAAACCGTTGCATTCTCGCCCAGGTATGAGTTGATCAGGCGTGCGCCATATTTTAACTGTGAAAAAGGCGCTAAAATAAAGCGAACCGCTTTCACGCCATAAAAAGCCCGGCTGCCAACTCCCATGATGCCATTTACGATTTCGCAGCCTTCGCCGATTTGGGACTTTGCTTTTTCGTTAGAATTAATAGTAAGATTCTTTAGCTTGGTGGCTCCTTTTATATACGCGTCATTCCCGATTTTTACATCTTTAATGATATGGGTGTTTTTGATAACTGTTCTTTTACCCACAGTGCCATAATATCCATGCAGCGCATCAAATTTTTTTTGTGTGAAGTGCTGAAAGGCATTCATGACTTCTTTATCACCACGGTATTTTGTCCATAGCCATGCATCCCCGGGCAGCATACCGTCAAACGGTAACACTTTTCTTCCGCCGTTTTCATTACATAATTCCAGCCATATTCGTACCTCTTCTTTTTCTCCGTCCTTTAAGATGCCATTACCAAACTTGGCATGCGAGGTACAGCTCATTTCATTTACATTGGCTATAATCACATCACTTTCTATAATATAATGCGCCAGGAATTTTACATTACTTATCGAAACGTTGTCGCCAATATCACAACTAATGATCTGGCTGTGATACAGGCCTACCGGAAATTTTACTTCGCTGAACTCAAGAAAGTAGGGTTCCAGTTTTCCAATGCGTATCAGGCCGTAAAAAGTACATTCCTCAATAAGGTGTATGTCGATCCCATCCCGCACCAGCACATGGTCCCAATTGCCCGCACGATTGCGATTGGATTGCAGAATGGTTATTTCCTGTTTGGTAAGCGTGCGGTAGTCATTTGCAGGGTTTTGCTGAAACCGCAAATAATATTCGTCTTTGCCTTCTGGCAGAAAGCTTTCCTGAATAAAGTTATAACCGAGCTGAGCGGCGTTATGTTTTTTGATCTGATTCATTTTATTGATTGATGGCAATGGGTTAAATGACAGATAACTGTAACGATGGAAATGTATGGCATAATTTTGCAGGAGTATATTACCAACGTTCGCTGAAAATGACCGGCAATAGCATTATTCTACTGTTACACTTTTTGCCAGGTTACGGGGCATATCAACATTACATCCTTTTGCCACACCTATATAATAGGACAGCAGCTGCAAAGGAATAACATTCAACAAGGGGGCTACTACTTCATCGGCTTCCGGAACGATCATTACATCGTCACAAATCGATTCGGATATTTCATCGCCTTCTGTAATTACCGCGATCAGTTTTCCTTTACGGGCTTTTATTTCCTGCATATTGCTGATAATTTTTTCGTGGCAGGCATCTTTTGTAGCTACAAAAACAACCGGAAGATGTTCGTCTACCAAAGCAATCGGGCCATGTTTCATTTCTGCTGCAGGGTAGCCTTCGGCATGGATGTAGGAGATTTCTTTAAGCTTTAGCGCCCCTTCCAGCGCAATTGCAAAATTATAACCACGGCCGAGGTATAAAAAATCGTGCGCGTCTTTATACTTTTCGGCAATAGATTTGATATGATCATGATGGTTCAGTATCCAGGCTGCTTTTTCCGGTATCATGTCCAGCTCTCTTAACAGCGCATTATACCGCTGGCTTGATAATGTGCCTTTTAAATAGCCGATTTTTAAGGCAATCATCATTAATACTGTAAGCTGGGCGGTAAACGCTTTCGTGGAGGCTACGCCAATCTCTGGTCCGGCATGGGTATAGGCGCCGGCATGCGAAGCCCTGGCAATGGAAGATCCCACTACGTTTACCACTCCCAGAATGATAGCTCCTTTTTCTTTGGCGCTTTCGATCGCTACCAATGTATCTGCTGTTTCGCCACTTTGACTAATGGCTAATATTACATCTCCTTTATTAATTACCGGATTACGGTAGCGGAACTCCGAAGCATACTCCACTTCAACATTGATGCGGCATAGTTCCTCAATAATATATTCGGCAACTAATCCTGCATGCCAGCTTGTGCCACAGGCAATAATCACAATCCGGCTGGCATTTATAATCTGTTCTGCATATTGTTGTATGCCGGCCATTGTAATAGTGCCGGCTGCTGCATCCAGTCTTCCACGCAGGCAATCGTAAATGGTTGTTGGCTGCTCAATAATTTCTTTCAGCATGAAATGATCGTACCCTCCCTTTTCTATTGCCGCTAATTCGAGATCTAATTTTTGAATATAGGGTGTTATCTTTTCGTTACCCAGGTTTTTCAAAATAAGCTCATCAGGTTTTACGATTGCTAACTCATAATCATTTACATATACAACCTCTTTGGTATATTCCAGCATAGGCGATGCATCGGATCCCAAAAAATGTTCATTCTTTCCTACGCCGATCACCAAAGGGCTGCCTTTACGGGCGGCAATTATTGTATCAGGGTTGTCATTGTCGATCAGCAAAATAACATAAGCTCCTGTAACGCGTTTTAGTGCAATGCGAAGGGCTTCTTCCAGGGAACAGCTGTTATTGATCTTTATTTCTTCAATAAAATTCAGCAGTACCTCCGTATCTGTATCGCTTTTGAAAGTGTAGCCCTTTTTTTCCAGCTCACCTTTTAGCAGGCCATAATTTTCGATGATCCCATTATGGATCATTGCTATTTTCCCGCTGGCAGAAAAATGCGGATGGGAGTTGCGATCGCTGGGTTCGCCATGCGTGGCCCAGCGGGTGTGGCCAATACCGGTTGTACCCGCTACATTTGAAGTGCCAATACTTTCTTCGAGGTCTGCTACTTTTCCTTTCTTTTTATATATAGTTACTTCATTGTCTTGTTGTAATGCAACACCGGCGCTATCGTACCCCCGGTATTCCAATCGTTTTAACCCTTTAATTATAACAGGGTACGCCTGCCTCGTTCCCGTATAACCTACAATTCCGCACATAAGGTAAATGTTTTAAGATGGCGAAATTAAGGGTTTTAACTTGCTTGCGCAATCGGTTGCGCTGAATGCTTTAGTTAAAAAAAAGTTGCGCCTGTAATAAAGCGCAACCTTCTAAATTTTAGGTCAAAGTATAATATTTAAGCTGGTGTCAGTTGTCTCATTTTACCTGCTGCCGCAACCATTTCAATAAGGGCCAGCCTGGTTTCGTTCCAACCCCGCGTTTTTAATCCGCAGTCGGGATTAACCCATAACTGGTGATCCGGGATAACGGCTCTTGCTTTATTAAGCAGCCCGATCATTTCATTGCGGTCGGGGACCCTTGGGGAATGAATATCGTATACGCCCGGGCCTATTTCATTGGGATATTTGAATTCGGCAAAGGCATCAAGGAGCTCCATTTGTGAACGCGAACATTCTATTGTAATTACATCAGCATCCATATCGGCAATATGCTGAATGATATCATTAAACTCTGAGTAACACATGTGGGTATGAATCTGGGTCGCATCCGATATACCCGATGAGGCAATTCTAAAAGCTTTAATTGCCCAATCCAAATATTCCTGCCAGTTCTCTTTTCTTAAAGGCAGCCCTTCTCTGATAGCCGGTTCATCTATTTGTATAATGCTGATCCCTGCTTTTTCAAGATCCTGTACCTCATCTCTTATCGCTAATGCGATCTGGTTACAGGTTACTGAACGTGGCTGATCATTCCGCACAAAGCTCCATTGTAAAATGGTAACAGGGCCTGTTAGCATACCTTTCATCCACTTGTCGGTAAGGGACTGGGCGTACGCTGTCCAATATACGGTCATCGGTTTCGGCCGGTAAATATCGCCATAAATAACAGGCGGTTTTACACAGCGGCTTCCATAACTCTGCACCCAGCCGTTTTGGGTAAAAGCAAAGCCGGCTAATTGCTCTCCAAAATATTCCACCATGTCATTTCTTTCAAATTCTCCATGAACCAGAACGTCCAGTCCGGCGGCTTCCTGCCAGTGAATGGCTTTTGCAGTTTCTTCTTTCAACAATTGATCATATTGCTCATCTGTAAGTTCTTTCTTTTTCCATTTTGACCGCCAGCTGCGCACTTCAGGCGTCTGTGGAAATGAACCAATGGTAGTTGTAGGGAATAAAGGCAGTTTCAGAACATCCTGTTGCGCTTTTCTTCGGATTTCGTAGGTGTTTTTTCTCTTCGCATCTTCATCATTTATATTTGATGTTCTTTCCTTCACTGCCGGGTTATTTACTAAGGGGGACTGCTTTCTTTTTTCGATAGCGGCAGCATTCTCCTGTAGTGTTTCTTTAGAAAAAACAGAATCGGGTTGTAATGCCAGGTGTTTTAAAATTGAAACCTCCTTCAGTTTTTGCTTTGCAAATGCCAGCCAATCTTTAATTGCTGCAGGAAGCGAAAGCACATCCTTCTCTGCATCCAGATCGCATGGTACATGTAAAAGCGAACAGGAAGGCGCGATCCATAATCTTTCGGAACCAATTTTTTCAGCAGCTTTCTGAATAAGGGATAATGATTGTTTAAAGTCGTTCTTCCAGATATTTCTGCCATCTACTACACCGAGCGACAGGCATTTCTTTGTCTTATGAATATCTGATGCCAGTATGTCGGCTAATTGTGAGGGACAGCGTACCAGGTCGAGGTGGATGGTATGCACTGGCAATTGAAGGACGGTTTGTAAATTACGGCCATAGCATTCGAAGTAACTCGCCAGTATTATCTTAAGCTGCGGGAACCTGCTGGCTATTTTTTGATAGGTTGATAAGAAAGATTGTTTTTCCTGGTTTGTGAGCTCAAGAGAAAGGCAGGGTTCGTCAATTTGTATGAAATAAGCACCTGCCGTATCTAATTTTTGAAGGAGTTCAAAATATACCGGCAGCAGGTTGTCCAGTAACTCCAGCCTGTGAAACCCGTCTTCTTTTTCTTTTCCCAGCAGCAAAAAAGATAGGGGGCCGAGCAGTACAGGTTTGGCCTGGTATCCGCCGTTTTTGGCTTCAATAAATTCGTTAACTATTTTCTCAGAGAAAAGGGTGAATTTTTGATTGACTTTAAATTCCGGAACAATATAATGGTAATTGGTATCGAACCATTTGGTCATTTCCATTGCAATGACGTCGTGTCCGTCTTTTTGATATCCCCTTGCCATAGCAAAAAGAAGATCAATGGCAGGTATATTGTTCGCTATAAATTTATGATATCGTTCAGGTACAGCCCCGGTCATAAGGCAGGTATCCAGTACCTGGTCATAAAATGAAAAATCGTTGCATGGGATCCAGTCGATTCCGGATTGTTGTTGAAGCTGCCAGTTGAAATGACGGATTTGTTTTGCCACGCTTTCTAATTCACTGGCGGGGATTTTTCCTGCCCAATACTTTTCGCAGGCTTTTTTAAGTTCCCGGTTATCACCAATTCGTGGATAACCCAGGTTGTGTGTTTGCATTTTTCTTTGTTTAAAATCGTGAAACAATAAAATATAAGTGCTATTGCAAACAGCACAGCTTGACAAAAAACAGCAGCATTGAAGATGGAGAAGGCACACTACGGCCGGTGTGCGTGAAATTTCAATACCCGACTTGCTTTATATCGTGAAAGCTGTGTCATTGAGATATTGGCAAGTCTCCTGGCTTGTAACATTTTTACCTCCTTCTCATTCAGCAAAGTGAACAATGGATTATATTGATAAAAACTTTTTCGTTACTTACAGTTGCACGTCAGCCCGTGATTTGCACACGGTTCCTTTTTAATCCTTCGCCGCAGCGAAAGAACCAATTACCTGATTGATAAGTTATGCAAAGAGCGCTGCAAATATATACGAAAGAAGATTCGCCCGCAAATATGTTATAAATAAAGCAATCTTATAAAAGGGTACCTTTTAAAAACAGGAAAGCAACTGAGAAATAGATAATCAAGCCTGTAACATCTACCAGGGTGGCAACAAACGGGGCGGAACTAACAGCAGGATCGGCGCCTAATTTTTTTAAGAGAATGGGCAACATACTTCCCGAAAGTGTGCCCCATAACACAACTCCGACCAAAGTAAACCCAATGGTCAATCCAAGTAAAAGCCAGTGTTCTCCGTATAAAGAGGGAGCAATGGTATGATAGATAAATATCCTGAGAAAGCCGATGATTCCTAAAACTGAACCTAACAATAAACCGGAAATAATTTCCCGTCGCATTACCCGCCACCAATCGGAAATGGTGATTTCGCCAACGGCCATTGCCTGTATGATCAGGGTGGATGCCTGTGAGCCGCTGTTGCCGCCGCTGCTGATAATAAGGGGTATAAAAAGCGCCAGAACAACAGCTTTTGCAATTTCATCCTCAAAAAATGCCATTGCCGTAGCCGTAAGCATTTCGCCTAAAAATAATACCACCAGCCATACAATCCGTTTTTTAAACAGGCGGAAAATAGGCATATCCATGTAGGGTTCTTCCAGCGCCTCGGTTCCGCCCATTTTCTGCATATCCTCACTATATTCTTCACTGGCTACCCATAATACGTCATCTATAGTTACAATGCCTAAAAGTTTATTACTGTCGCTCACAACAGGCAATGCCACGCGATTGTTCATTCTGAAAATCTCAGCGGCGGTTTCCTGGTCGTCATAAGCTTTTAAGGAAATGACCCGTTCATCCATCAGGTCCGATACTTTCGTGTGCGGGTCACTCAGAATAAACTCACCGATGCGGATATCATCCAGCAGTTCACCGTTTTCGTTGATTACATAAATAACATTGATTGCCTCGCTGTTTTTCCCGTATTTTTTGATGATGTCGAAAACCTGGGCCACGGTGTTGTCGGCATATATATACACGTAGTCGGGGTTCATTAGCCGCCCGATGCTGTTTTCGGGGTAGCCTAAAAGCGAAAGTGTAATTCTGCGTTCTTCAGGATCTAAAAGTTTAATGAGCTCACGTACGGCGTTTGAGGGCAATTCTTCTAAAAAATCGGTGCGGTCATCGGCGGGCAGCTCATTTAACAAGGCAGCTGTGTAGCTGGGGGGGAGCTCCTGGATGATTGTTTTTTGCTCTGAAACCTCCAGCAGTTTAAATACATTTACTGCACGATGCACCGACATGTTTGAAATAATAAGCGCCTCATGTTCGGGAAACTCATAAACAAGCGCAACCACATCGCTGATATTCTGGTCATCAAGAAATTCTTTTATTTCAGATTTTTTTCCAGACGCAACAATTGCTTCAAACCGGTCTCGTAACGATATTTCGTTTTCTTCCAACTGCATGTGCCAAATTTACGAACTTAGGGTGTCTGCCAAACCTTTGTATACTATTTTTTAATAAATTAATATTGTGGCCGGTTTATAGGTATTGATAAGCAAGGCTGGCTATGCTTTGTCGTTGTAATACTATCCGGAATAGTTATATTTTTGATTGCAAATAAATTTTAGTGATCGCACATTGCTTATATATCGCTCATACAGAGCAAATGGGTAGAGGGGTTTTTACCTCCGAAGATATCTCCAGGGGATCGGTAATAGAAATAGCGCCGGTACTGGTTATGTCGGCAATAGAAAGAGCGTTGCTTGATAAAACCCTGTTGCACGATTATATTTTCGAGTGGGGCGAAAATAATGATCAGTGCTGTATGGCCCTGGGCTGGGTTTCTGTATATAACCACGCCTATAAAAGTAATTGTGAATACGAAATGGATTTTGACGACAGAACGATTGCGATTAAAACAGTTCGTAATATAGGTGCAGGTGAAGAGCTTTTTATAAATTATAGTGGCAGTTGGAATGCGGTTAAAAAAGTATGGTTTGATGCAAAGTAAGCATCAGAATAAACGATTATCTAACCCGTATGGTCGTACGTTTTTGACTTTCATCTTTTTGAAATCGTTATGTGCAGGATTAATGAGAAAATTACTTTCTTCAGGGATCACAGCAGATGGTACTTTAAGTGTCGGGCCAGACTGGGTTTGTATGAATTGGTCTCCTATAAATTGAGTGTATTCTGTATCTGAGGCCCAGTTTTTCTTCAATGCAGCCGTATCTATTTCAATGACTATTTCATCAGATACTTCAATTTCTATAAGGTGATAGGCAGGCAGGAGGGCAGTGCTTCTGTCGTAGTTAACAACGATTTCAAGAACCGCAAGTGAAATGTGGCCGGCGCCATAAAGCGCATATTGTCCTTTGTTATTCCATCTTCCGCCGTATAAAAAAGCACTATATCCCGATAGGTCGCTTTTATATTCAGACCGTACTAACCTGTAGATTATCATTATGCTGATATGCCGTGTTGAATTCTGCCCAGGATATCAATAACATCCTGTATATCGTTATGTGTGGTTAGTTTATTTTTTACAATTTCCCCACCCAAAGAGAAAGGCCTGCTTTGCAGCCACGTTTTAAATCCATCTTTTCCAAACATATCAATACCCATATCGATCAAAGTTTCTAATAATAAAATGCGTTCTGTTTGAAGGCCATTAAAAACTCCATTCTCCTTTGCATACCTGTGCAGGGTACGTTCGCTCATAAAAAGCATGTCGGCCCATTCGCCAATAGTGAAAGCCCCTTTATCTGAAATTTTTTTAAAATCTTTATAAGTAAAGTCTTTTACAAACACTTCTGATTTATTGTTTTTGTTTGTAATACGATATAGGGCGGCCTCAGGTTCTGATACTATGCTGATAGGTGTTTCAGGATTGTACTTTTTGATTCCTTTTTTCATATATCTGTCATTTGTCACAAATATATATGTTTTTTGTCGTATTTCTTTACTTTTCCTGCATATTAATTTTTCTCTCTTGCTTATATTTGCCAAAGTGGAAAATGAAATAACAATTTATACAGATGGTGCTTCCCGGGGAAATCCCGGGCGGGGTGGATACGGAGTAATCCTTATGTATAAAGGTCATGCTAAAGAGTTATCGGGTGGGTTTAGAAACACTACCAACAACCGCATGGAGTTAATGGCTGTAATAGAGGGAATAAAAACATTAAGGAGACAGGATATTCCGGTCGTAATCTATTCAGACAGCCAATATGTGGTGAACGCGATCTCAAAAGGTTGGCTGCGAAATTGGATCAGAACAGATTTTAAAGGTGGGAAAAAAAATAAAGACCTGTGGACTCAGTTTTATCAGCTATCAAAAAAATTTACGATAAAAATGGTTTGGGTGCGGGGACATGCAGATAATCCTTACAATAACCGTTGCGATCAATTAGCCACAAGTGCAGCAGATGGAAAAGAGCTTGCTGTTGATTTGGGTTTTGAACAAGGCCCCGATCTTTAAAATAAAAACTATGAACAGATATTGTCTTGCCGTCGATTTGAAAAATGATCCCCGTTTGATTGCGGAATACGAAAAGCATCATGAAAGAATATGGCCCGAAATTAAAAAAAGCATTTTGGATGCGGGGATTGAAAATATGGAGATATACAGGGTGGAGAACCGGCTGTTTATGATCATGGAGGTAAATGATGATTTTTCATTCGAAAAAAAGCAGGCTGCCGATGAGGCAAACGTTCGTGTGCAGGAATGGGAGCAATTGATGTGGAAATACCAGCAGGCATTGCCATTTGCCCAACCTGGTGAAAAATGGGTTTTAATGAAGAAAATATTCCGGTTATAAGCGGGTGGTTGGCCGCATAACGGTGAGTGTGCCGGGTTTTATGTTTAATTTATTAAAAATGCAGCAGGTTTTTTAACTAAAAAAAGCCACTCTGTATAAAAGCGGCTTTAATAAAAAAGTTATAGAAGCAATAGGACTTAGTACTCGTCTTCGTTGAACAGAAAGTCTTCCTGGGTGGGGTAGTCGGGCCAGATATCTTCTATTGATTCATATACATCTCCTTCGTCTTCCAGTTCCTGCAGGTTTTCAACCACTTCCAGCGGGGCGCCGCTACGGATAGCATAGTCGATCAGTTCGTCTTTAGTAGCTGGCCATGGAGCATCTTCTAAGTAAGAGGCCAATTCGAGTGTCCAAAACATAATATAATCAGTTTTCTGTATTTAATGTAAAGATGCAACCCGGAGTTGCAAAGATTAAAAAATTTGTGCAAAAGTAGTTTTATTACGGAATTTACCAAATTGCATTTTTAAACCATTTTTAAACATTTCGCTGGGTATTAGGTAGTAAACTTCTACATTTGGAATCCTTATAAGGTTATTTCATGATACAAGGCAAGAATATATACAAGGCATACGGAAATATACAGGTTTTGAAGGGGGTGAACATTGAAATACAGAAAGGAGAAGTGGTTTCCATTGTTGGGCCTTCGGGAAGCGGAAAAAGCACCTTGCTGCACATTTTGGGAACATTGGACAAGGCAGACAAAGGAGCGGTAACTGTAAATGGAGTAGATGTTCAGGCGCTGCGTTCCAATAAGCTTGCTGCTTTCAGAAATAATAATATTGGGTTTGTTTTCCAGTTCCATCATTTACTGCCCGAATTTACAGCCCTGGAAAATGTTTGTATTCCCGGTTGGATTGCCGGTCGGAAAAGGAAAGAAGTGGAGGCAGTGGCCCGCGGGTTGCTGAACATTCTGGGCGTGGAGCATCGCTTAAACAATAAGCCCAACGAATTAAGCGGCGGTGAGCAACAGCGGGTGGCAGTGGCCAGGGCTTTGGTCAATAACCCTTCAATTGTTTTTGCAGACGAACCTACCGGTAACCTGGATACTGCTAATGCCAGAGAACTGCATGAACTGGTATTTGACCTGCGAAAAAAAATCAATCAGACCTTTTTGATTGTAACCCATAATGAAGAGCTCGCACAACTAAGCGACCGGGTTTTACAAATGAAAGATGGAGTGATTGTTTGAGATTTCAAAAAGATGTCCTATATTCAGCGGTTGAAATAAAAAATACAACCTCATGGCCATATAGAGGTGCTGGTAACACGAATTTTCAACTACGATTGTATGAATAAAAGCCGGAAAACTAATGTAATTGCAAAAGTGATCGGTGCCTCCTCTTTGGGCACGATGATCGAATGGTACGATTTTTATATTTTCGGGATGCTTGCCAAAACTATTTCCACCGAGTTTTTTCCGGAAGGAAATGCAACAGCAGCCCTGTTAAGCACACTGGCTATTTTTGCGGCCGGTTTTATTGTGCGCCCGTTCGGGGCGTTGGTTTTTGGCCGGTTGGGAGATATATTAGGAAGAAAATCCACGTTTCTTTTAACACTTATATTAATGGGGGGCTCCACATTTTTAATTGGATTAGTGCCTGGTTATAAAACCATCGGTATAGCCGCTCCGCTGATCGTACTGGTATTGCGTTTACTTCAGGGACTGGCACTGGGTGGCGAATATGGCGGTGCCGCCACTTATGTAGCAGAGCATGCGCCTGCAAACAGAAGGGGGTATTTTACAAGCTGGATACAAACTACCGCTACTTTGGGTTTGTTTTTAGCTCTTGGCGTAATAATGCTGGTAAAATTGAATATGGATGAAAACGCTTTTAATGCGCAGTGGGGCGGCTGGCGTTATCCTTTTTGGTTTTCCATTTTGCTGGTCGGTATTTCTGTTTATATAAGGATGAAAATGCAGGAATCTCCTTTGTTCTCGAAACTGAAGTCAGAAGGGAAGACGTCTAAAAATCCTTTAAAAGAAAGTTTTAGCTATAAAGCTAATTTCAAAATGGTATTATTAGCTTTATTTGGCGCGGTAATGGGGCAGGGAGTGGTTTGGTATACGGGCCAGTTTTATGCGCAGAGTTTTCTTGAAACCAAAGCGATGCTGGACTTCGGGCAAAGCCGTACCATTATGCTTTGGGCAATTCTTTTTGCTACTCCTTTTTTTATTTTCTTTGGCTGGCTGAGCGACAGGGTGGGCCGCAAATGGATCATGTTATTGGGAATGCTGGTAGCCGTTCTTACTTATCGCCCGATTTTTAATTTCTTCCTGGAACAGTCGGATACCACTGCCTGGGGACAGGTTGCTGAATCAGCGAAGCCGGAGACCGTTAAAAAAGCTATTGGGAGTAAGGGCGACAGTATTATTACTACAACCATATCGTTTAAGCTTTACGGGGGCAGTTCTTACAGATATGTGCAAACGGATACCCTGAAAGCCGCTGATCTTAACCTCTATCAGGGTAAACCGCTTATAAAAGATAAAGTATTGCCGGCAAATATATATTGGCAATTTGTAGGACTTGTATTCTTGCTGATATTATACGTAACCATGGTATATGGGCCCATAGCAGCGTTTTTAGTTGAATTGTTTCCCGTTCGTATCCGTTATACATCCATGTCGTTGCCATATCATATCGGCAATGGCGTGTTTGGGGGGCTGGTGCCGTTCATCGGGGTGCTGTTACAGACGACATTTACATCAGATCCGCTAATGGGGTTATGGTATCCGATCGGGGTGGCTGCCCTGTGTTTTGTAATTGGCGCAGTTTATCTTAACAATAAAATTGATGAAGACGTAAATGATTAACATGGAGGTAATATTTATCCAATAACTGAATCCGAATTACGATGAATGCTATAAAAAAAATTTTAGGCCTTGTATGGCTTTTACTTGGGCCTGCCATCATTGTTTTCCTGGTGATGAGTGCAGTGAAAAATATTGATTATACAGGAACCAAAGACATAAACAACCCGGTAATATGGATCATTATCATCATCATATTCGTTCCTATTGCAATTGGGCTAATGATTTTTGGCTGGTACGCTTTTAAAAATGAATATCGCACGCTGGCAAAAGATTCAAACCATTTGAATTTTGAATAAGTTAATAAAATGTAATGCTTTTTAGTTTTATATGTTTTAACGCGATTTTGGTGTATCTTTGCCCAGCTAATGAGTAAAGTCTTTAATTATATAGCGGGTGTGTTTTTGGGCGTTCTGTTACTGTTGTTAACAGTAGGGCTGCCTGTTACGTATCATGCTGTAAAGAAAATGAAGGAACAGGTAGCTCAAAACAAAAGTAATGATACTAACCCTTACGCTAATTCAACCGAAGAAAAAACACCTTGCAATAGTTTGTCAGTAAGTGAAGAATATGTGCATGAGCATCAGCACGACTTTACCCTTTTTCCACAGCAAATAAGTATAGCATATATCCACGCACATGAAGCTGTTTATAAAGCTTACCATGGCGAATTGCATTATCCGCCGCCCAACCTTTTGTCATAATTTATTTTGAATTTTTAATTGCTCTGGTAATAATACCGAAGAGGGTATTTGTTGCCGGCAGTGGATTTTTAATTATTAATTTTTTTTATGACAAAGCGACCTAAAGCGAAAGATTATATCAAATCGCTTTCAAGTGATTTACCAGCATCAATTGTAGTTTTTTTAGTAGCGCTGCCTTTATGTTTAGGAGTAGCCCTTGCCTCAAATGCACCATTATTCAGTGGTATTATTGCGGGCGTTTGCGGAGGGATAGTGGTAGGGCTCTTTAGCAAATCTCATTTAAGTGTAAGTGGCCCGGCAGCCGGGCTTACTGCTATTGTAGCGTCGGCTATTACGGCATTAGCTTCGTTTGAAGCATTTTTGCTGGTAGTAGTACTGGCTGGCGCCATTCAGCTTGTGCTGGGCTTTTGTAAGGCAGGTGTTATTGGCGATTATATCCCTAACAGTGTAATTAAAGGAATGTTGGCTGCCATTGGCTTAATTCTTATTTTGAACCAGTTCCCACATTTGCTCGGCGATGACAGCTCTTTTAATATTGATGAAAATACGCCGAACGACGATAAAGGAAATATTTTTATTAATTTCTTTAAAGCTTTCGGCAATATTAATGCGGTAGCTGTAATCATTGGTATTATTTGTCTGGCCTTTTATTTTATATGGGAAGGCTGGACCTCTGATAAAAAAGGACTGATTAAGCTTATACCCACTCCATTGATTATAGTATTTATTGGCGTGGGATTGAATTATTTATTTTCTGCCACCCACATTTTAGAGCCTCTTGGAGGCGGTCATTTGGTAACTATACCTGTTGCATCTTCCGGGAGTGAGTTCCTTTCATTTTTTTCTGCACCAGACTGGAGTATGATCACAAACGGAAAGGTGTGGACACTGGCCGTTACTGTAGCGCTGGTAGCAAGCCTTGAATCTTTATTAAGTATTGAAGCGATCGATGATCTCGATCCTTACCAGCGTGTAACTCCCACAAACCGGGAGCTTAAAGCGCAGGGTATTGGCAACCTTGTTTCGGGGTTAATTGGCGGTATTCCGGTTACCAGCGTAATTGTAAGGTCATCAGCAAACGTGAATTCAGGGGCAAAGACCAAAATGTCCGCGATTTATCATGGTGTTTTTCTTTTACTTTCAGTGGCTTTTATACCCGTCATATTAAATCTGATCCCTAAGGCCGCGCTGGCTGCAATCCTTGTTTTTACAGGGTACAAATTAGCAAAGCCCTCTTTATTTAAGGCTTTTTATAAAAAAGGATGGGATGTTTTTTTGCCTTTTATTATAACTATAGTGGCCATACTGGCGTCGGATCTTTTAAAGGGTGTTATGTTAGGGATAGTTGTTGGGCTGTTCTTCTCATTCCGGTCAAATTTCAGGAAGGCGGTATTTGTAGTAAACGATGATAAGCGATATCTTTTCAGGTTGCGTAAAGATGTTTCTTTTCTGAATAAAGCAATTATAAAGAATAAGCTGGAGTCTGTGCCTGCTCATTCACATGTTATTATAGATACTAAAAGGGCCGATTTTATAGACAGGGATGTTGTGGAAACCATTGAAGATTTTACGCTTCATGCGCCGCTTAAAAATATTAAAGTGGATTTGTATACCAGTGGCTTTGTTGATCATGGCTTTTCCTACAAAGTGCTGGCCAACAACAACGACAATGCTTCTTTACAAAGAAATTATGAAGAAGTGATCGAATCCGTAATACAAGCCAACGGCAAAAACAATAAGGCAAAAGTTGCAGAAAATACTTTGTAACCCGGATTGCAGTTCAATCCTTTTAAGTTTTACTAAAAACATAATAATAGAACCTTCCTAATTTTAGGAGTATATTTTTAAACGAATAGGGTGAAACGCTAATGTAGTACTTTCGCATACAGAGACGTGTTTAAAAGAATGCTGTGCGAATGTATGGGGCGTTCCCTTTCTGCCGGACAGGCAGGCATTAAAAAAACAAACAGATGAAATCATATAAAGAATTATTAGAATCGAATAAAGAGTGGGCAGCAGCCAAACTTTCTGTAAACCAGAACTTTTTTTCTAATCTTGCAGATCAGCAGGCGCCTGAATTTTTATGGATAGGATGCAGCGACAGCCGGGTTCCTGCCAATGAAATTACAGGAACCGAACCGGGTGAGATTTTTGTGCACAGAAACATTGCCAACCTGGTTGTGCACACTGATGTGAATATGCTTAGCGTGCTGGAATATGCGGTAATGCATTTAAAAGTGAAGCATGTGATCGTTTGCGGGCATTATGGCTGCGGTGGCGTAAAGGCTGCAATGAGCAATCATAATTTTAAACAGATCTTAAATATGTGGTTGCGGGTGATTAAAGATGTGTACAGGCATAACCGGAGAGAATTGGATGCCATTCCTGATCCCGGTAAGCGGGCAGACAGGCTGGTTGAATTAAATGTGAAAGAACAGGCAGAAAAACTTAGCAAAACATCTATTATTCAAAAAGCGTGGAATGAGCGGCAGGGACCGGAGATCCACGGCTGGGTATATGGATTAGAGGACGGCCTGATACGTGAAATAGTTACCATTAAGCCTGATATAAAGAACATCGATCCTATTTATGTATACGATGATATTTAGGGTTGTATAATTTGATTGCAGATCTGTAAAAGGGGCGTCTTCAAAAAAAGGACAGCCCCTTTTTTACAGGGTGCGGGTTTTCCACACCTGTTATTTTCTTTTTTTAAAGAATATGTACTTCATACGCAATGGATTGATTAAATTGCGCCTCAAATTGAGTTAACATATATTAAACAGATATTTCATGAGTTACATTTCAGAAGTTTTTGCAAGACAAATATTAGATAGCCGGGGTAACCCTACCGTTGAGGTGGATGTTATTACAGATGAAGGTGCTGTAGGCCGTGCAGCTGTTCCAAGCGGCGCCAGCACAGGTATACATGAGGCGGTGGAACTGCGCGATGGCGATAAGAAGAAATATCTTGGTAAAGGCACTCTTAAAGCTGTAAAGAATGTAAATAGTATCATCGCTCCTGCTTTATTGGGATATGATGTTGCAGATCAAACAGGTATCGACCAGTTAATGATTGAGCTGGATGGCACACCCAACAAAGGGAAATTGGGAGCCAACGCTTTGCTGGCCGTAAGTATGGCGGCTGCAAAAGCCGCTGCTGAAGAAGCCGGCTTGCCTTTATACCGCTACATTGGCGGCACAAATGCGAAGACATTACCGATCCCAATGATGAACATTTTAAATGGCGGGGCACATGCCGATAATAAGATCGACTTTCAGGAATTTATGATCATGCCAATTGGTGCTTCTTCTTTTAGCGAAGGATTGCGCTGGGGTGTTGAAATTTTCCACGCGTTAAAATCGGTATTAAAGAAAAAAGGATATAGCACTAATGTTGGTGATGAAGGTGGCTTTGCACCTAATATCCAAAGCAATGAAGAAGCCATTGAAACCGTTTTGGATGCCATTGGCGCTGCCGGTTATAAAGCGGGCGCTCAGATTGCTATAGCTATGGATGCTGCCAACAGCGAACTGTGGGATAATAAAAAGAAAAAATATGTTTTCCATAAAAGTTCAGGAAAAGAAATGAGCAGCGAAGAGCTGGTAAAATACTGGGAAAGCTGGGTTAAAAAATATCCGATTGTAAGCATTGAAGATGGTATGGCTGAAGATGACTGGAAAGGCTGGAAACTGCTTACCGATACTATTGGCAGCAAATGCCAGTTGGTAGGTGATGATTTGTTTGTTACAAACGTGGAGCGCCTGCAGCAGGGTATTGATAAAAATATAGCGAACGGCCTTTTGGTAAAAGTTAACCAGATCGGTACTATTACAGAAACGATCAATGCCGTTACATTAGCACAGCATAATGGCTATAACACTATCATGAGCCATCGCAGTGGGGAAACAGAAGATACTACTATTGCGGACCTGGCAGTTGCTTTAAATTGCGGCCAGATCAAAACGGGCTCGGCCAGCCGTACCGACAGGATTGCCAAATATAACCAGTTGATCAGGATTGAAGAGCAGTTGGGCGACAGCGCTATTTATCCCAAAGGGAAAATTAAGTTTGGAAAATAAATTACCGGTTAAAGGCAACATAGCAGGATATTGGTATAAGTAACTATTGACTGTAGCCTTGAATCAGAAACCTGAAACTTTAGATCATGGAAGAGTTTGTAGACTTTGTCGCCGAAAAGGAACCGGATATTACGCAACAACCTCCCCAAAAACGGAGGGCGTTAAACAGGATATCCCGTTTTCTGACTAATAAGTTTTTTGTTACTACAGTTGCATTTGTGGCAGTAATGTTCTTTTTGGATAAGAACGATATTATCACAACTATTGAAAGAAGAAAAGAGATGAATGACCTGAGCCAAAGTATTGATCATTACACCCAGGAGCTTTCTGAGCTTAGAAAAATAAAGGATAACCTGGAAAGCGATCCTGTGGTAATAGAGAAACTGGCAAGAGAAAAATACCTGATGAAGCGCGAAAATGAAGATGTTTTTTTGACTGAGGATGGTAATGGTGAAAAGTCCGCAGGAAAAAATTAACCCCGTTTTATTACATACGTAAAAGGCGTTCGGTAATGCTCCGAACGCCTTTTGTATTTTTGCACGGAAGAAAATTGATCAGGTGCGTGCGGTACCCGATGCGGTTTGAATTTATTTACCCGCCAGCACTTCTTCCCGCTGTTTTTGCTTGTCTAAAATAGTTTGTAAATGTGGCTCAACATAGCTGTTAAGACTATCCACCGGTATGGTCAGGGCATTGGGGTTTTCAGCAAGTTGGTACCAGGGTTTTGTTTTTCCGAAAGGATATTTTCCGAAAATAATGACAGGGGTGCCGGCTGCAGCCAGTTCCCGGTCGTTTTTCAGTATCCATTGGTCGGCCCAGCTATATAAAAACTGTGCGTCGCTGCTGATAAGGCGCATACAGCTATGCGAAGCAGGATAGCCGGGAAGCGTATATTCGTGAAAACCCACGCCTCCTTTATTGCTTACGTTGAAGTTCCATTTTAGTACCCATTCGTCATCTACAGTACTGACCGTTTTTTTGGCTTTCCAGTTAGTGAAGAATAAACCTTGTGGAGTCGGTTTGCTTTTTCTGCCCATGTTGGTTGGTCCCGTTTTGATGAGATTACCATTTTCATAAGCAGCAAAAGTTTGTGCTGGGTAAGAAAAGAAGATGATCTTTTTTACATCTTTTAAAACTTCCATCTGTTCAGGAAAGGGCAGATAATCCTTAAGCGGTTTCGAGAAATCATTTGGTACCAGTATGCTGTCCAGCCTTTTTAAGTGAGTGGTATCAACCCGGTTAATCGCATTTAGAATATCGAAGTGACTTGTACCTTCAAAAGAATCTTTTTTAGCCTGCCACTCTTTTCTTGTTACAAAATGATAAGTGAATTCAGGTTTAATGTTTTCCTCCTGTTTAGGGGCTGCTGTTTTTTCTTTTGCTTTTTTGATGGTACTGTCAACTGTAGCCGGAACGTTTTTGTTATCTTTTTCTTTGCAGGAAAAGCAATACACAATTACCAGAAATGCACATAGCGATAAGGGTCGTAACATAGTAAATGCAATATGCGCAAATATTTCGATGTTGTAAAATATTTTGAAATAAGAGCTATTCTCTGCATCTTTAAAACCGTATATTCGTGCATTAACAAACGCATAGCAATATGGAACTTAAATTAAGAGCGGGTATGATTGGCGGTGGCAAAGGCGCATTTATAGGGGCTGTTCATCGCATCGGGTTAAATATGGACGGTCTTATAGAATTGAGCTGCGGCGCTTTAAGCCAAAATCCGGAAACTGCTAAAGAATCGGGCCGCGCACTTTTTTTGCCTGAGCATAGAATATATACCAGTTATAAGGAACTGTTTGAAAAGGAGAGCAGGTTACCCGAAGATCAGCGTATCCATTTTGTGTCTGTCGTAACCCCCAATTTTGCACATTTTGAACCGGCAATGCTGGCCCTGGATCACGGCTTTCATGTTGTTATTGACAAACCGATGACGTTAACACTTGATGAGGCGAAGCAGTTAAAACAAAAAGTGGATGAAACGGGTTTGTTATTAGCGCTTACACATACTTATGCCAGTTATCCTATGGTAAAGCAGGCCAAAAAAATGGTGGCAGATGGCGTGCTGGGATCGATACGGAAAATTTATGTAGAATACCCTCAGGGATGGTTAAGCCAGTTAAGCGAAAAAGAAGGAAACAAACAGGCTTCGTGGCGTACCGATCCTGCTAAAAGCGGAAAAGCTGGCTGCATGGGCGATATAGGTACACATGCGGCCCATTTGGCCGAGTATATATCCGGGCAAAAAATAACCCAGTTATGCGCCAGTCTGAATATTGTAGTGCCCGGCAGGCAACTGGATGACGACGGGGCCATGCTGTTACGATTTGATAAAGGCGCTACCGGTGTTTTAATTGCATCCCAGGTGGCGGCCGGCGAAGAAAATGATTTAAAGATTCGTATGTATGGTGAAAAAGGCGGATTGGAGTGGCATCAGCAGGAACCTAATACGCTAATTTTAAAATGGGCCGATGCTCCTGCCCAGATATACAGAACCGGCAACGGGTATCTGTCTGATATAGCTAAATTTAATACAAGGACACCTGGAGGCCACCCCGAAGGGTATCTTGAGGCCTTTGCTAATATTTACAGGAACTTTGCGCTGGCATTGGTCGCTAAAATGAAGGGTGAGCAACCCGATCCGCTTATTGATTTTCCCACTGTTGATGACGGTGTGCGGGGCATGGCCTTTATTGAAAATGTAGTTGCCGCTTCGGCCAGTGATAAAAAGTGGTGGGATCTTGTTGTGTGAGTCGGAGGTTGGAAGTCAGGTATGAGATGCCCGGAGGTTAATATCGGGAAGCCTGCAGCTTGTAACCTGAAACTGCTTCCATCATGTATTTTGCATACATTATGCCCATCCGGCTGGCAACTGAAAAAACTTCAATTAATTTAATTTATTTTGCCTCCTTTTAAAAATTACTTTCTATGAGTTTTGACAACTTCACAGTTCCTTACGAAATTGATAATAACTACAATAAAAAAGTAGCCTACTTCTCCATGGAGTTTGCTACCCATCAGCCTTTAAAAATATACAGCGGCGGACTGGGGTTTTTGTCCGGTTCTCATTTGCGCAGCGCTTATGAATTACGTCAGAATCTTATTGGGATCGGCATTTTGTGGAAATATGGTTATTATGATCAGGAGCGTAACCAGGATCAGACACTGGACGTGGCCTGGAATGAAAAGATATATAGTTTTTTAGAGGATACAGGTATTAAGTTTCAGATTATGGTACACGATGCGCCGGTATGGGTAAAAGCATGGTACCTGAATCCTGAAACATTTAAAACGGCACCTTTATTTTTATTAAGCACCGATTTGCCGGAGAACGACTATGTTTCGCAAACTATCACTCACAAACTATATGACAGTAATGTTGCAGCCAAAGTAGCCCAGTTTATCCTGCTGGGGGTAGGCGGGGCTAAACTGGTGGATATCTTAAATTTTAATCCGGAACTGTATCATCTTAATGAAGCCCATGGCCTGTCAGCTGCGTTCTACCTGTATCAGAAATTCAACAGGAATATTGAAGAAGTCAGGAAGCGTCTTGTGTTCACCACCCATACACCCGAGGAAGCAGGCAACGAAAAACATGATATCTATTTATGCCATAAAATGACCTATTTCTGCGGGCTGGGTATTGATGAAGTAAAAAACCTGACCGGGGATTACGGCGATATGTTTAATCATTCGCTGGTGGCGCTTCGTTTTGCGCATCTGGCAAACGGGGTATCGCAGTTGCATGGAGAAGTTTCAAGAGAAATGTGGGAGAAATACCCTGGTATATGTCCTATTATTTCCATCACTAATGCCCAAAACTGGACCTATTGGGCCGACAAGCAGATGTATAAGTTTAAAGATGTAGGTGATGATTATGGCTTTGATGACAGAAAGAAATGGCTGAAAAAACGGGCCTTTGAAATTGTGGCAGATCAGACAGGCAAGCTTTTCAACCCGGATGTTTTCACAATTGTCTGGGCAAGACGTTTTGCAGGCTACAAAAGAGCGGGCCTGATCGCTTCCGATCCTCAAAGGTTTTTTGAACTGGTGAACAGCCAAAAGTATCCTGTTCAGCTGATATGGGCCGGAAAACCTTACCCAATGGATCATCCGGCTATAAGCGAGTTCAACGAACTGGTTCATTTAAGTAAAAATTATAAAAATGTATCGGTTCTTATAGGGTACGAGCTCGGATTGTCCAAAAGGCTAAAGCAGGCGGCAGATGTATGGTTAAATAATCCGCGTGTGCCGCGCGAAGCTTCAGGTACCAGTGGTATGACGGCTGCTATGAACGGCGCAGTAAACTTTTCGACCGATGACGGCTGGATACCTGAATTTATTAATCACGGGCATAACGGATTTGTGATTCCAAAGGCAGATTATGCAAATATGTCCACACACGATCAGGATCAGTACGATCTCAATAAATTATATGAGATACTGACCAGGGAAATGTTGCCCTTATATTATGAGCACTACAATACCTGGAGACAAATTATGAAAAACGGTATGCAGGATGTGCGTTTTCAATTCGACAGTAACCGGATGGCGCATGAGTATTACGAAAAATTATACAAAGGATAAATTCATATTGAACATTATCGCGCGTTTTCTATAGGGGCCTGATCAATGCAGGTGATGACTTTGAAAAGGCATCGCTTCCCCCGCAGCTGCGTACGAAATAAAAACTCCGACAGGAGCGGCGTGTAAACCCAATTCTTTTACGCGGCTTCCATGGAGCGAAACCCATTCAATTCATTCATTTTCATAAATACACGGCGCCTGCAGCGCCCCGGGGCAACCGGGGATAACGGCTGGTTACCAGCCTGTCGTAAACAGGTCGTTAGCATTCCACACAGCGGGATCGGCGTGACGAGCGCTACAATCTGGAATACATCCCTATAGTTTGATCTTGATATACTGGATTCTATTTCCTTATCTTTGTGCCATACCTTCATGAAAGATTACCAACATAATGATTTTAGTTGTAATTCTTTAGTGATTAGTAAAGTTGCTGTTATAATTTTTAAGTGATAAAACCAACTTGCTGTTTATGTTTATATGAATCAACTTAAAAACATAGCTAAAAAAGGATGGCATACAATACGGCGTGCGTATTTTAGCCTGAGGGGATTTTTGCTGTTAAGTTTCGAAGAAACAAAACAATTTCTTAAACCCTATTGTATAAAAGTCATACCCGAGTCGTCGGTTGATTTGCCGGATGTGGCTGATCAGAACAACCCTTCAGCGTTAATTTACAAGGCCCATACATTTACCTCTGAAGAATCGTATGTATGGCAACACGAGCTTAAAGACGGTTTTATTTCAAAACATGGATCTATTGTCATTCATAATAAAGTGCTTTGCACAGATTGGGACCATCGGGGCTTTGAGCATAGATTTTGGAAGAGGGATAAGCGCCCGGCTAAATTTGTCGATACCGTTATCCCGTTGTTAAGTCATCACCAGGATGCATATAGTTACAGCGCACTTACAGGGTATTATGATTTTGTATTGATGGTGGCGGCAAAGCTAAGCAGAATTAAAGATGCACTTCATGATGAAGCGCTTCGTGATATTGTCATTACTTATCACTCATTTGGAGGGCACTACGAAAAAGAATATCTTGAATTATTAGGATTCAACCCGGATAATTACATGGATAGCCGCACGTATAAACTTTCGGCTGAAAAAGTGGTCTTTGGAAATTGCGGTACCTGGAAGCCCAATATAAATGAAATTCTTTCGTTAAAAAGAAATATTGAAAACAGATTGAATATCTCAGAAACAACACCATCGGCCGGAAACAGGATATATATCAGCAGGAAGGGACGCAGGAAAATTGAAAATGAAGCCGAACTGATTGAGCTGCTGAAAAAATTTGATTTTATTATAATTGAGGACAAAGCAAGGAGCGTTAAAGAGCAGATTGATATTTACAGGAACGCTTCTTTTATTATCGGGCCGCATGGCGCATCCTTTGCTAATATTATATGGTGCAGACCGGGGACCCATTTATATGAGCTTTTTTCAAAAAGCTGGGCGCCCGACTACTTTTTTTACATTTCTAAAATAAATAATATGAAATATGATGCCTTCCGCGATGATACCCATGAGAGTATTACCGATGACCAGTTTAAAGCGTTATCTCAAAATATTTATGTATCTGTTCCTAAATTAAAAATAAGTTTAGAGAATATATTGGGCCGGCATAAGGAAGATGATCTGGCAGGATGATATTGTAGATACGGTTTAAAATTATTGTAAAAATCTTATTGCCGGAAAAAAATATGGGTGCGCTTTCTTCACTACAATTAGCGATACAAATAAGGTAAGAAAGTTATATCTTTGAGCGAGAGCTAATAGCTTACTTTTTTTAGAACCAGCATACAATAACAAATGGCTAAAAACTCTGAATTGTAAAAGTATTGGAAAACAGTTTACCTGTATTTTAAAGAAGGGTATTTTTTAATTCGGCTTATTTTTATTACTGTTTAGAAAATCGATTTATGCCAAAAAATTAGCCCGGAAATTTGGATAAGTTGATAGAATCCAACTTAAATGAGCAGATTAACTATGAATGATGGGGCAGCATTTTTGGATGAGCGTAATGAGGAGATTGGATTTCCCAATCATACTACACTTATTGACCTGCTGGAGGCACAGGTGCTGAAAACGCCTGATCAGATTGCAATTATATATCAGGAAAACAGCATTACTTATAAGGAGTTAAACAGGAACATCAACCGGCTTGCACGTTACCTGATCCGTCAGGGGGTGAAAAAAGGGCATAGGGTGTGTATTGCTTTAAACAGGGATATTGCGGCTATAGAGGCAATTTTTGCAGTTTTAAAATGCGGTGCGGCCTATATTCCCATTGACCCTGAATATCCTTTTGATCGGATACGGTTTATGGCCGAAGATGCGGATGCCCATTTCCTGATTACCACAACAGCCTTTTCCGGGATCTTTCATACGCCTGCCACAGAAATTGTTTTAGACCAGGTAGCGGATGTAATAAAAACTTTTCCTGCCGGTAACCCGGATGTGCAGGTGAAGGGTGACGATCTCATGTATATCCTATATACATCAGGATCCACAGGTACTCCCAAAGGAGCTATGATCTGCCATAGAAATATGATGCATTTTCTTAAAGGCATGAGTGAGGAGTATAAAGTTAACAGCACTTTTCGTACACTAACTGTTTACAGCATTTCATTTGATCCTTCCGGAGGAGATTATTACCTTACGCTTACTAATGGGGCAACGCTGATTATAGCAGATACTGCTACGGTAAAAGATGGACAGGCGCTATTAAAACTTATTATCAGTGAAAAAGTAAATTTCCTTACAGCGACGCCGTCTGTTTACAAGCTGCTGCTGAGTGGCGGATGGACCGAAAAATTACCTATTACAATATGTTCCGGCGGAGAACCGCTTTCAAAAAATCTGGCAGATAACCTGCTTGGCAAATGCAGCCTGTTATACAATGTATATGGCCCTACGGAAACGACCATTACTGCTACCCAAATACCGATCACTAATAGCGATGTAATAACAATTGGTTATCCTTTGGCCGATACGCCTGTATACATTTTGAACGAGCATCAACAACCAGTGCAGCCGGGCGAAACAGGAGAGTTGTATATTAGCGGGAATGGCGTAGGCTTGGGCTATTTTAAAAGAGACGACTTAACAAAAGAACGGTTTATTCCTGATCCTTTTAGTGCAGTTGAAGGACAAAAAATGTATAGAACCGGCGATCTTGTAAAGCAAGATGCGGAGGGGCGGATTGTATATGTAGGCAGGTTGGACAACCAGGTAAAAATAAGAGGTTACCGCATTGAAACAGGGGAAATAGAGCACAGGCTCATGCAATTGGAGTATGTAAAAGAATGCCTTGTGCTTGCAAAAGAAAACCGCGAGGGGGAAAAGGTATTAATTGCTTATGCAATAAGCGAGCAGAGGGGTATTTCCCCGGCGCAGCGCATTTCCAGCTGGCGTAATGTTTTGTATCAGCAGTTACCTGAATTTATGGTGCCTGCGTATTTTTTTATCCTGAACACCTGGCCATTATTGCCTAACGGCAAAATCGATTACGCTCAGCTTCCTGGTGTACCCGTGGAGCGGCCGGAGCTGACCGTATTGTACCAGGCCCCAAAAACAGGCATCGAAAAAGCATTGGCGCAGTTATGGTCCGAAATATTGGATATTGCCGGCATTGGCCTGCTTGATAATTTTTTTGAATTGGGTGGCAATTCGCTGCTGGCTCAAAAAATGGTCTCCCGGCTCAGTATACAGCAGGATATCCACTTACCGGTTACCGCGGTTTACGAAAGCCCGACTATTACGGGCCTGGTGTCTCTTATACAGACCGGGCAACAATACGGCCGTGCGCTTACCGGCCAGCCATCGAAAACGGACAGGGGAGGAGGCATTGCAGTTATTGGAATGGCGACCAGGCTTCCCGGCGTTGATTCTGTTGAACAGTTTTGGGAAGTATTAAAAAACGGCGTAGAAACCATTTCTTTTTTTACGGATGAAGCGCTGGCCGGATCCGTAAGCGATGCTGATAAAAACAACCCCGATTATGTGAAGGCCAGGGGTGTTTTGAAGGACATCGAAAGTTTTGATGCGGCGTTATTTGGCATTAACCCGAAACTGGGAGAGCTGATGGATCCTCAGCAGCGGGTATTTTTAGAGCTGTGCCGGGATGTGCTGGAAAAAACAGGATATCTTGTTGACCATGGCTACAATAGTATTGGTGTTTATGCCGGTTGTAGCTCCAATACCTATTATGAAAACAACGTTATCTGGCATAAGGATAAAATAGAACACCAGGGCGCTTTTCAGGTTACATCAGTTTCTGACAAGGATTATATTGCCAGCCGGGTTGCTTTTCATTTGAATTTAAAAGGCCCTGCCGTTAATGTTAACTCAGCTTGTTCTACCTCTTTACTGGCGGTAGCCCAGGCCGTGGAAAGTCTGCGTAAAGGACAATGTGAAATGGCGCTTGCCGGTGGCGCTTCCATCCATGTACCGGTAAACAGCGGCCATATATACGAAGAAGGCTCTATCTTTAGCAAGGACGGTCACACGCGCACATTTGATGCTGCTGCTACCGGAACCGTTTTCAGCGATGGGGCAGGTGTGGTGCTTTTGAAGCGCGAAGAAGATGCGCTGCGCGACGGGGATATCATTTATGCTGTTATCCGTGGCGTGGGGGTGAATAATGATGGTGGCAATAAAGGAAGCTTTTCTGCGCCGAGCGCACAGGGGCAGGCGGCCGCCATTCGAATGGCTATGGAAGATGCTGCGGTTGCTCCTTCCACTGTTAGTTACATCGAAGCGCATGGAACGGCAACCCCTCTCGGAGATCCGATCGAAATAGAAGGTTTAAAAATGGCTTTTGGCAGGCAGGAAAAGAAAGCGTTTTGCGCTATCGGATCTGTAAAAAGCAATATAGGGCATGCAACCCATGCGGCCGGTATTGCAGGACTTATTAAAACAGTTTTAGCGCTTTACTACAGGCAAATTCCCCCTTCAATCAATTTTGCCCAACCCAACCCCCTGATCCGGTTTGAGGATACGCCCTTCAGGGTGAACAGCAAACTGGCAGACTGGGAGCGTGATCAAACCCTTATTGCAGGGGTTAGTTCCTTTGGTGTTGGAGGCACTAATGTTCATGTTATAGTACAGGAGGCCGTACAGGCAATGGAGGTGGTTCCTCAAAAAGAGGACAATCAAAAAGAGGACGGCCCCCAACTGATAGCCTGGTCTGCGCGCGCTCCTGAAAGCGTTATCGCCTACGCCGCTAAACTAAAAGATTTTTTGCAAAGCCATCCCTATATGCCTTTGCAGGATGTGGCTTACTCTTTACACGCATCAAGACCCGAGCTGGCCGTACGCAATTATGTGGTAGCTAAAGATGTTGAAGAACTGATTGTAAGGCTGAGCGATACAAAAGCTATTACGGCATCGGCAAATCATATTAAAGAAAAGAAAGCGAACGTAGTATTCTTATTTCCCGGCCAGGGCAACCAGTATCTTAACATGGGCCGGGAGCTTTATACTGCTGAAAACGTCTACAGGGAGGCGGTGGATCAATGCGCTGTTCTGTTGCAGGAATATATGGGCGAAGATATCCGTGAAATTATTTTTGCAGATGAAAATGATCATGCGGCGGCTGAAAAGCTAAAAAATACCCGGTATGCACAACCGGCCATTTTTACTACTGCTTATTCATTGGCAAAATTGTATATAAGCTGGGGCGTAACACCGGTGGCTTTTGCAGGCCATAGCGTAGGAGAGTTTGTAGGGGCGCATCTGGCCGGTATTTTTTCTTTAGGCGATGTATTAAAAATCGTAGCCGAGCGGGGCCGTTTGATCAGCGGGTTGCCTGCAGGCAGTATGCTTTCCGTACGGGCCTCGCAGGAAAAAATAAAAGAACTGCTACCGCTGCAGCTTTCCATAGCTGCGCAAAATGCGACCGAACTTTGTGTGGTTTCGGGCGAAACAGAAGCCATTCAAGATTTTGCAAAGAAGCTTGACGAGGAAGGCATGATCAATAAGCCATTAAGAACCAGTCATGCATTTCATTCTGCAATGATGGAGCCCATCATTTCGCCGTTAAAAGCAGTAATAGAAAAAGTATCCATGCATATACCCCAGTTGCCTGTTATGTCCACCGTAACAGCAGCGTGGTTAAAGGATGATGAAGCTACAAGCGCAACTTACTGGGCAAAGCACGCTCGCGAAACGGTTCAGTTTGGCAGTGCTTTAAAGAAGATACAGCAGGATATGGATCCTGTATTTCTGGAAGCCGGGCCCGGAACCTCTTCCGCCATCTTTGTAAAACAGAACGGCATCGGCAATGAAGCTTTTTCAGCGCTCAGTGACCGGTTGGCCGGGGAGGTTGTTTCTGCTAAGAATGCATTAGGTAAGTTATGGCAGTATGGCGCAGAGATAGATTGGATGAAGCGCTTTGGCAAAGAGCGTTATCACTTGCTGCATTCCCTTCCCACTTATGCATACAACAAAAAATATCTTTGGGTGCCTCCTCCCGGTAAGCCTGTAGCTCCGCTTCAATCGGTAACGCCGTTACAAAATATAGCTGAAACTATCACCCGGTCAATACCACCTGAAATTGAAATGAAACGAAAAGAGATTCTATTAACTAAACTGAAAGATTTTATTGAGTCTGTTTCCGGCATCCCGGTTATGGATGCCAATCCTCAAAGTAATTTTGCGGAACTGGGACTGGATTCATTATTACTGACCCAATTGGCCACCAGCTTAAAAAAAGAATTTGCCCTTCCCGTTACCTTCCGGCAATTAAGCGAAGACTATGACAGCCTGGATAAACTGGCTGAATTTTATGATACTAATCTTCCTGATTCTATGTTTAATAATAATAACAATGTTCAGCCGGTACCGGCTTCAGCTAATATGGTTCCTGTTAATCCTGCTGTTATTCCTCAGGCCGGTGGTGATATGCTCAGCCTAATGTCTATGCAATTACAACTGTTAACACAGCAAATGGCAATGATGCAGCAGGGTGTTTTTGGTACAGCCGCCACGGGAGGAAATAACCATCAGGCTGTAGTGCCACAGCATGCTCCTGTATTTACAGATAAAAATACCGGTACAAATGCTGCTACCGATGAGCTTACGGTAGAAGAAAAAGTGGAATTGAAAAAACCTTTTGGCGCAACTGCCCGTATTGAGAAGAGCGCATCCGAACTTTCGGAGCAACAGCAACAGTATATTAACGGCTTTATAACTGCTTACAATAAAAAAACTGCTGAAAGCAAAAAATACACGCAGCAGCATCGTGCAAGAATGGCTGATCCTCGTGTGGTATCCGGCTTCAGGCCCTATACAAAAGAAATGGTGTACTCTATTGTTACCAAAAAATCGAAAGGCTGCTACTTGTGGGATATTGATGGAAATAAATATATAGATGCACTTAACGGGTTTGGATCTAATTTTTTGGGCTATCAGCCCGATTTTGTGAAAGAAGCTATTCTGCAACAGGTGGAAGACGGGTATGAAATCGGTCCCCAGCACGTTTTGGCGGGAGAAGTATCTGATCTTATCTGTGAATTAACAGGCATGGAACGCGCCGCTTTATGTAATACAGGCTCTGAAGCCGTTTTAGGCGCTATGCGCATTGCCCGCACTGTTACAGGAAGAGATATTGTGGTTGCTTTTGCCGGCTCTTATCATGGTATTATGGATGAGGTTTTAGTGCGGGGCAGCAAAAAGCTGAAAACTTATCCCGCTGCATCCGGTATATTAGCGGATAATGTTCAGAACATGCTGATTCTCGAATATGGATCTGAAGAATCTTTGAAAATCATTAAAGAAAGAGCGGCTGAAATAGCAGCTGTTTTAGTAGAGCCTGTACAGAGCAGGAGGCCGGAGTTTCAGCCGGTAGCGTTTCTTAAAGAATTACGGAAAGTAACAGCAGCCATTGATGTAGCGCTTATTTTTGATGAAGTGATAACCGGATTCAGGAGTCATTTGGGAGGTACACAGGCATTGTTTGGTATAAAAGCGGATATAGCAACTTATGGAAAAGTGGCAGGCGCCGGCATTTCGATAGGCATTATAGCAGGAAGTAAAAACTATATGGATGCTTTGGATGGGGGATATTGGGAGTATGGCGATCGTTCCATACCCGAGGTGGGCGTTACTTACTTCGCGGGAACATTTGTCCGTCATCCGCTTGCTTTAGCTACTACAAAAGCTTCTCTTACCTATTTAAAATCACAGGGACCGGGCCTTCAAAAAGAAATGAATGAAAAGACCGACAAATTAGTAGCAAGGCTGAACCAGATTGCCCAAAAACATCGGGCGCCGGTATATGTGGTTCATTTTTCTTCTTTGTGGAAGATAAAGTTTAAAGAAGAATATCCTTATTACGAATTGCTGTTTGCGCTAATGAGGTTTCGCAATATTCATATATGGGATTTATTTCCCTGTTTTTTAACTATAGCCCATACCCGGGAAGACATTGATGCCATTTGCGTAGCTTTTGAAGAGAGCATTATAGAACTTTGCAGGGCAGGATTTATGCTTCAGAAGGAAGCATATTCAGTGGCTCAAAAGAATGGTATAAAAGTTATTGACAACTCTATGCCTCCTGTACCAGGGGCAAGGCTTGGAAAAGACAAAAATGGCAATCCTGCATGGTTTGCACCCGATGGGGATCACCCCGGTAAATATTTGCAAATTTCCCTGAGCGATAAATAAATGATGACAACATATCCTAAAAGCCATACAAATACTGTAGCAGATTTTGACCCGTTTTCCGGAGATACAATTGAAAAAATTGTGCCGGCGATTGCATCTCAAAAAGAGATATTTGCCTCCTGCATTTTAGGCGGAAATGATGCTAATATTGCTTATAACGAATCCTGCTCCTTATATCTCTCCGGCGAGCTCAACATAGATATATTGCGTGAATCTGTTGCTGAGCTACACCACCGGCATGAATCTTTAAGGGCTACGTTTACTGAAGACGGTTCTAAAATGATTATTTATGAATCAAGGTCTTCGGAACTGCATTATCAGGATTTGGAAGCATTAGATGCAGCATTACAGAAAAAAACACTGGAAAATTACCATGATAACGATGCCTGGTCAGGGTTTGACCTGTTTAATGGCCCTTTGACAAGGGTAGCTCTTTTTCGCCTTAATGCAGAAACGCACGTGCTAACCATTACAGCGCACCATATTATTTGTGACGGATGGTCGTTTGGAATTTTACTTGAAGATTTATCCGGACTTTATAATGCGAAATGCCAGGGGCAGCCCTCTCCTGAAAAGCCGCTGCTGTTCAGTGATTATGTTATACGTTTTCTGGAATATGAACAGTCTGGAAAATACCAGGAGGTATTGAACTATTGGAAAAAAGAATATGAAGGAAACGTACCGGTTTTTGAAATGCCGCCTGACTTTCCAAGACCGGCATTAAGAACATATAAAAGCAGAAGAGATGATTTTATACTTACTGCTGATATAGCCGATCTGATAAAAAAAACCGGCGCGAAGCTTGGTTCAGGTTTTGTAAATACATTAATGTCTGCCTTTGAAATATTATTATATAAATATACCGGCAATCGGGATATAATAATAGGTTTGCCCACAGCAGGCCAGGCAGCAACTGAAATGTACAACCTCATTGGCCATTGTGTAAACTTTCTGCCTCTTAGAAGTAATCCCGATCCGAACCTGTCCTTTGCTGAATATCTTAAAAAAAGGAAATCAAGGACCCTGGAAAATTACGAATATCAGCAATTTACTTTTGGTACACTGGTGAAAGAACTGAAAATAAAAAGGGATCCTTCGCGTATTCCTTTAACGCCCATATCTTTTAATATAGATATCGGCATGAGCAAGAAGGTAGCCTTTCATGATCTTGCTTATAGCATAGTATATAACAAAAAAGTTGCAGAAACTTTCGAGATTTTTTTGAATATTTCAGATTGCGATAATGGCTACGTATTTCAATGGTCGTACAATACACAGTTATATAAACCTTCTACTATAAAAGGGTTGATGGACAAATATAGCTGTCTCCTTCAGCAAATAGTAGAAAATGCAGAACAAAAGATAGCTGATCTCCGGCTTGAAGATGAGAAAGTATTAGCCGCTTATTGGGAAAGCTGGAATAACCAGGCTAAGAAAGATGTATTAAATGGAACTATACTGGATAAAGTAAATCAATCCTGTATAGCGCATGCAGATAAAACAGCCTTGCTTTTTAAAGGCGGATCGGTAAGCTACAGGGAATTGTATGAGAGGTCCAACCAGGTGGCGCACTATCTTATTGCCGAAGGAGTATCTTTGGGCGCTGCGGTAGGCATTGCTATGGAAAGAAGTGCAGACCTGATCATATCTATATTAGGGGTACTGAAAGCCGGAGGGGTATTTGTACCACTTGACCCACAGTATGCACCGGAGCGCATTGAATATATGCTGGAAAACTCTGGCGCAGTGTTCTTACTGACTTCATCGCAATTTGCCGGAAAATTGCGAACCGGGGCCCGGGAAATAAATATACAATCCCTGTATACGGACTTGCAATTTTTCCCGGCAAACCTGCCGCAAGTTTCCCTTACACCTGAATCGCTGGTTTATATTCTGTATACTTCTGGCTCTACCGGTAAGCCCAAAGGAGTAATGATCGCCAATCAGTCACTGGTCAATTACATTAGCTGGGCGGTCGACTATTATCTTAAAGGAGTGCCGGGTGTGTTCCCGCTCTATACTTCCATTTCATTCGATTTAACCATTACTTCCATATTTTCGCCCCTGGTATCAGGAAGTTTGCTTAAAATATATGATGAAGATGATCCTGTTGTCCTGCTGGAAAAGATATTTACAGATGATCAGGTTAATGTGATCAAGCTGACGCCTTCCCATCTGAAACTGGTAAAGGATAGCCATTATATTCGTCAAAACCTGCCGGGACAACCCCTTACATTAATTGTAGGAGGCGAAGAGCTGGAAACTGCTTTAGCAAAAGATATCTACGATTTGTGTAAAGGTAATGTAGCTATATGTAATGAATATGGTCCTACAGAAGCTACGGTAGGATGTATGATCCACGATTTTAATCCTTCGGAGATACAACAGGCCGTATCTATAGGAGTACCCATTGCAAACGCCCGTATTTATTTATTAGATGAGGCGCTGCACCTGGTACCCAAAGGTATCAGAGGCGAAATATATATAGGTGGTGTTTGCCTTGCAAAGGGATATTATGGGAACGAGTTACTCACCCGAGAACGTTTTCTGGAAGATCCGTTTGTACCTGGTGAAAAAATGTATAAAACCGGCGATAATGCCATAATGCAGGATAATGATCTATTATTATTTAAAGGACGTATTGATGATCAGGTGAAATTACGTGGGTATCGCATAGAATTGGGAGAAATAAATTATCATTTGTCGGCTATCGGGGGCATAAAAAATGCCACAACTATTGTAAAAGAAGATAGTCCGGGCAATGGTTACCTGGTATCTTATATTGTACCTCAGGATGAAACAGTTTTTACAAAGCAAGTAAAGGAGAAATGGCGCGAGACGCTACACAGTAAACTGCCTGATTATATGATCCCTTCTGTTTTTGTTGTGTTGCAGGAATTGCCATTAACAGCAAATGGCAAGGTTGATCACAGGAAATTACCAGCGCCTGAAATAGAGCAGCAAAAATATGTTGCTCCTAAAACAGAAGGAGAGGTGCTGCTGGCAGGGATATGGTCGGAAATATTTGACAGGGAACAGATAGGAGTGTATGATGACTTCTTTAACTTAGGAGGCCATTCTCTCATGGCCATCAAAGTAATGACAAAAATTGAAGAGGTTGCCGGTATAAGGCTGCCAATTGCCACGTTGTTTGAAACACCTACCATTAAAGGTCTTGCTAAAAAGATAGCCGGAAAAACTACATCACACGTTAGCCGGGTTTTGGTTCCTATTAAAGAAAGTGGTACAAAGTCTCCTATTTATTTAATTCATGGTGGTGCATTTAATATTCTTTTATATAAACAGTTAGCTCCTTTTCTCAGTCAGGATCAGCCTTTGTATGGTATCCAGGCTTTGGGGCTTGACGGGGATCTTACTCACTTAGATAGTATAGAAAGTATTGCAACCCGGTACCTTACAGAGGTACTGGAGCAAAATCCCCAGGGGCCCTATATTCTTATGGGTTATTCTTACAGTGGCCTGATAGCCTATGAAATGGCGCGGCAGCTAATAGCAATGGGAAAAGAAGTTAAGATGCTGGGAATATTGGATACAAATGTTAGTAATCGCTGTGTACCCAATGCTACACTGCCCAGGCTGTTTTTTAAAACAAAACGGCAACTTAAAAAAGCTGTATTTATAGGCAAAAATTTTATTCAGTATCCTAAAGTTACCTTTGAGTATCAATGGCTGCTTTTCAACAGGAAATTTAATAAAAATTTTAAAGAAGGAGAAGAAGAAAAAATATACGATTATAGCAATGAAGTAGTGGAGGCGTATGACAGGGCTTATAACAACTATAAATTGCAGCCCTTTAATATTACAATACACCTGTTCCGGGTAAAAGAACGTATCTATTTTCTGGATGATTTTACCTACCTGGGCTGGAAAAGATACGCAGAGAAAGGCATTTCGGTTTACGATATTGAGGGAGATCATAAAACCTTTTTATTACCACCCAATAATAAGCATCTCATAGAGATGATAGAAAAAATAGTAACTGCAATTTAGGCAGGTGCGCCCGATTTGTTAAGGTTGATCATTAGCCGGACGGAAAATGGTCCGATGGGAATAATTAATTTACCTGATTCATCAAAGTTTTTGAATAGTTTAAAGAATACAGCACCGGTTTCAGCGAATTTACTATATTGTATTATGTTTAGTCATTGTATTATGTTACTTTTGTAAAGTCTTTTAAAAATCAGCATTTTATGAAGAAAACAATCCTGATAATTGATGATGAACCTACTATTCTTAAACTTTTAGAGTTCG
>JASGEW010000161.1:0-74350 GCA_047606125.1 Niabella sp.
TTGAATAAAACACAACGACTTAACGACACAAAGGTCTCACAACGTTGTGATTTCGCTGTGACACCGGTGCCGTTGTGGTTGTTTCACGATCTATTTATTCAGATTTTCAAAAGTTTAAACAAGTTCAACATTAAAAACTGAGGATGCGCCTACCCGCACCCTATTAACAATTGAGATTGTTCAGCTTTTTAGGAGGTTGCCAGATGTTTCCAAAGAAACCGGAGGAGCAGAAATATTGTTTCCGTACCGGGTATTTTTTATCAAACCAGCATAAATATTGCGCAGTAATTCCAGGGATCTGTATATTTTCTGAAACAGTATGAAAACAGCAGGCACAACCGCAAAAAGGGTTACATTTTTCTTCCTCACGGTGCGCATCATCAGGTTGCTGATCTTTACACTGTACTGATTGGGCTTCGAAAGATTCGTCACAAACATAATTGCCCGCAATACCTGTTGCAGGTAACAACAGGAGATAGAAAGCCAGTAAGTGGATCAGAAACTTCACGGCGCCAAAGCTATTACATTCATAAAAACTACTCAAAAAAATTAATTGACTTTTTAGAGCCAGGTCTTATATTTTTCTGCATCAACATACATACCCTTGCAAGGGCTTTATCATATTGCTGCTCATTTTTAATGGGTTTAAACATAACTTACTTTTTTTTGCATCAATTTATCATATCTTTTATGCGGTTCTTTTATGTGCCTGTTTTTTATCAAAAAATGTGATCAGCACACCGGTAAAAAATATTGATAAGGTACCCATTACAATCACCATATTAATATTTAATGCAGATCTGAAAGCTGCATATTCCTGTGGCAACGATGGAGAAAAAGTCAGCCAGAGAATCACCAGGATCCCCACAATGACCGCAATCGCAGCCTGCCGGCTTTTTGTTTTCCTGCTTATAATACCCAGTAAAAACAAACCCAACATGCCACCTGCAAAAATACCGGATAACTGCCACCAGATATCTAAAATACTTTTAATGCCCAGCATTGCCAGGCCGGTGCCCAGACCTGTTAGTCCAAAAATAATCGTTGCAATATATAAAAGTCTTAATTCCGATTTTCCGTCAAGGTCTGATTTAATAAAATACCGCTGGTAGATATCTTTTGTAAAAACGGTTGCGCAGGCGTTCATACCGGAGCTGATCGTACTCATCCCGGCAGATAGTATTGCCGCAATAATAAGTCCCAGGAACACTTTGGGAATTTTATAAACCATAAAGTGAGGCATTACCTTATCTCCGTAGTCAGACGGCTTTAATGTTTCTGCCAATGTATTTATTTGTTGTGCCGAAGCGCCTGCGCCCAGTTTTTCAACGGCCACAGTATGTTTTACAGACTCGGTGAGCTCCGGATGTAAATGGTAATAGGAAAACAATGCAGCACCGATAATGAAGAATAAGAGCGACGCAGGTACATACATCGCTACGCATAGCCATACTGATTTTTTTGCGGCCGCAGTGGTTGTTGCGGTATGATATCGCTGGATATAATTCTGATCCATCCCAAAATTATTGAGGTTGATGAAAAAGCCATATAATAATACTACCCAGAACCCGGATTGGGTAAAATCCGGTTTAAAGGTACCCAGACTGAATTTGTTGTTTGATTTCGCTATTTCATAAGCTTTTTCTATCCCGCCGGGTATCTCATGCAGCACTAAGAACAATATCAGCAGGGCGCCCATTGTTTTCAAAACACCTTGCACCACTTCTGTCCATATAACTGCTTCCATTCCTCCGAGTACGGTATAAATAATGATGCAAATGCCCATCACGATCATGATCGACGCCATCGAAAAGCCCAGCAGTGCCTGTAAGCTCAGCGCCATCCCGAAAAAAACGGAGCCCATACGGGCAAACTGTGTCAACACGAAACACACTACCGCATAGGTACGTGCCCAGGGACCAAAGCGGTGCTCGAGGTGGGTGTATGCAGATACTTCACCGGTACTCCTGTAAAAAGGGACAAAATATTTTACTGCAAAAAAAGCAGCCAATGGCATGGAAATACTGAATACGAAGGCATTCCAGTTGGAACCAAAAGCCTTACCCGGAACACCTAAAAAAGTATTGCTGCTTAAAAAGGTGGCATAAATAGATAATCCAATTGCCCAGCCGGGAATTTTGCCTGAGGCTTTGGTAAACTGATCCGCGTTTTTATTCTTTTTTGAAAAAAAAAATCCTATACACACCATCCCGATAAGGTAAAGCACAATAATGATGAGGTCAATAAAAGGGATGGTTTTCATATTAAATTTTTTATATGACGGACTCTATCTTATGTATTGCCTGCTATGGCAAGTTTTTAGTCATTTCGACGCGACTGAAAGTCGAAGAGAAATCTTTCTGTTCAAGGAAAGACTTCTCATTTCTCTTCGCTTCATTCGAAGTGAAGGTCATAGCCCGGGACCTGAGACAAAATCAATCGTCAGTGATTACACCTTTTTGCACTGCAATGTTACCCGGCCATTGTTTATTTTTTATTTCGGTCAATTTTAATTTCGACGGATCGATCTTTACATATTTGATCTTTTGCCTGCGCCAGGTATATACAATATGCACCATGCCATCTTTACCCTGTATAACAGATGGGTAGGAATACTGGCTGATGGGCGAATCTTCCAATACAAGCGCAGCATACCATTTTTTACCATCTTTTGAAACGGCAACGTTGAGGGGAGTACGCGGGCCTTTGCCTTTAACCCAGCTCGAGTCGGGCATTGCATGATTGTACACGAGCAACTGCCTGCAATCTTTTAACGTAACAGCATCGGTGCCGGAATTATTATTAGGCAGGTCTAAAGCCGACATCTCGCTCCATGTTTTACCATTATCCCTGCTCCAGCTCTGGTAGATCACCATATTGCGGGTACGACCCAGGGTTTGCAGCACCCCGTTTTTATACTTTAAAATGGAAGGCTGAATGGCCATGAATTTTTTACCATCGTTGATGGGCGCCGACCTGGTCCATGTTTTTCCCCAATCCCTGGTATATTCAAAGTGAACTTTCCAGCCATCCTTTTCTGTACTTGAAGGACAAATAAGCGTGCCATTGATCAATTCAGGTTTATTTTTAATGGGACCTAAATAACCTTCAGGCAAAGCTTCCCGTTCGCTCCAGGTATGGCCGTTATCTTTAGATCTTTTTAACCAACCTGTCCAGCCGGCAACATTAGGCCCAATTTTGTAAAATAACAGCAACTCCCCATCCGGTACCTGGTATAGAACAGGATTATAGCAGGCGTACCGTAATGTATCGTTTATTATTCCTTCAGCGGCAAGTGCAGGGGCTGTCCATTTACCGTTCTTTAAGTGGCTTGTCCAGATGCAGACATCTTTATTACCTTCTTTGGTGCCGCCAAACCAGGCGGCTATCAACCCTTCAGGCGTTTCTGCAATAGTTGAAGCATGGGATTGCGGAAAGGATGCTGTATCAAAAATAAATTCGTCTGCCAGAATACCTTGCTTCCAGCGGGCTTTCTGGGCATTTACTGCCACAGTTATCAGCAGCAGACAAAAAATACAAAACCTGATCTTCATTTTTCAATAATTATTTTTATTTGTTTGTAAAGTGATACACTCCGCTTCCAATCTCAATTACGGCATTGGCCTCTTTCATACCAATGAACTTCGCACCTTCGGCCGAAGATATAGCTTTGCCGGACTCTAACACATTTTTCGGTGATGCCGCCGGAATATACACGGTAGCTGATGTATTGGCTGATATAGATATTGTCCATTTTATTTTCCCGTTTGTCTGGGTCCAGTTGCTGTAAATATCACCGTATGTGCTTTTGTAAGAAGATGAAACATTTTCTCCTTCCTTAAAAGCCGGTTTCATTTCAATTCTCTGAAACCCGGGCGCAGCGGCTTTTATGCCGCCTAAGTCTTCAAACATCCAGATAAGCAAATCTCCTAACAGCATAATATGATTCTGAGAATTCATCTGCGGATCTGCCGTATTACCATTCCATAATTCCCATATTGTCGTTGCGCCCTGCTGTACCATATAGCCCCAGCTGGGGTAAGTAGTATTAGATGCCAACGTACGGGCTGCATCCGGCTTTCCATAATTTGTAAGCCCACGCATCAGCCACTGTGTTCCTATTACCCCTGTGCTGATGTGCATGTTATCCTGCTGCAGTTTTTTGTAAATATTATTAAATACCTGCTGCTGTTTACCTGCCGGCACCATCCCAAAATATAATGGAAGAAGATTGGCTGTGACCGTGTTATTATCATACTGTGCCGTTGCCGGGTTAAAGAACTTTTTATTAAATGCTTCACGTATTTTGTTTCTCCATTCTACATAAATTATTTTATCAGCACTATTACCCGATATGCCTGCAAATGTTTCCATTACCTGCAATAGTTTATAATAATATGCAGTTGCCAGTAAAGCTCCGTTTGTGTTTCTTAAACTATCCCGGGACCTGATCATTTCAAGGCTTTCAGGTGGTACGCACCAATCGCCATATTTATCTTTAGTAATGATGTAGTTTTTCATGTAGAGATCCTTCATATACAACATCCATTTTTTCATGGACGGATAATGTTTGATGACACTCATTTTATCACCAAATTGGTGGTATAACATGTCGGTTACTAAAATATAAGTACCGGGCCAGGTCACATTATCGCTGTAATAATTCCAGTAAGCGGGGGCCACATCAGGTATGGCTCCTTCAGGGGTTTGGGCCTGCTCTATATCATCCAGCCATTTAGAGTACAGCGTAGCATTATTAAAAAGGAAACTTTCTCCGTAAGCGCCCTGTGCCCTGTCGCCCAGCCAGGGTTGGCGTTCATTACGCTGAGGACAATCTACCGGCATGCCTTTATAGTTAGAAGCAATGCCCCACCAGGCATTTTTTATGATCTGGTTAATGGTAGTATCAGACGTGGTCAGTTGTCCTGTGGTTGACATCTGGTCATATACCAGTTGTCCTTCAAAGTTGGTGAGGTCGGGTGTTCCAGGCCATCCTGAAATTTCTATATATCTGAATCCATGATACACAAAAGAAGGATGCCAGATTTCCTCCTGGTCACCTTTTAATGTATAGCTATCTGTCGCCCTTGCATCGCGGAGATTGGCTGTGTATAATTGTCCATTGGATTGCAGGCTTTCGGCAAAGCGCATTTTCACCTGTTCGCCTCTTTTACCTTTTACTTTGATCTGCAGCCAGCCTGCAAAATTTTGCCCCATATCCAGGACATAACGGTTTTCGCCTGTTTTTTGTATAGATACGGGTTTTAATCTTTGCATGATCTTCATCGGCGGATTGGGTTGCGGTTGTACTTTTCCTGCAGGCGCTTTGACTAACCAGGGCGTTAACCATCCGGAGGCATCATAGCCTGTTGTAGACCATTCACCCAGTTCTTTAATCGCATCATACTCTTCACCATCATACTCATTATTGGTGCGTATGGGGCCATCTGCCGTAAATTTCCAGGACTGGTCAGAAATAACCGTCTGGCTTGAGCCGTCTTCATAATAAATGTCTAACTGGAACAACAGTTTAGGAAATCCGAAATTGTTTATTTTTTTCGGTTTATAATTTTGCCGCATGGTGAAGAAACGCCCGTTGCCCAGCACAATACCCACGGCATTATTGCCGGAGCGGATATGCTCGGTAACATCAAAAGTATTGCTCAGCACAGATCTGCGGTAATCAGTTGGCGCAGGTGCTAAAACCTGGTCGCCTATTTTCCTGCCATTGATCTGCAATTCATACATACCAAGCCCTGCAATGTTGACAAATGCTTTTTTAACCTTTTTAGGAACGGTAAATGCTTTTCTGAAATACCGGGCCGACAACCTCGACCATTGCGTAATGCTGTCCCAGGGAAACCCCTGATCGTAGCCGATCCATTTTGCTTTCCAGTCTGACGGGTTAACAAAACCAACCGTAAAAAACATGGGTTTGCTCCAGGCTTCATCGCCTTTATTGGTGGTAACTTTTACTTTAGTATAATAATACCGGTTAGCAATTAAAGCCTTTCCGAGAAAAGGGATCAGTACAGCGGCATCGCTTTTTATCTGGCCGGAAGACCAGACGTCGCCAATATTTTTTTCAAGGTTAGCTTTAGAGCTGGCCACAATGATCTCGTAAGATGTTTGTTTTACTGCACGCTTATCAGATGTAAGCTGCCAGCTAAAACGCGGTTGTGCAGTAGCAATGCCAATAGGATACGATTGTTGTTCTATTAGCAGGTTTTGCACCTGCACCTGTGCGTGTACCTGTACTATGGTAAAGATCCCAACAAAAAAAATACACAGTAAATTTTTAAAATACAATCTCATCTTATAACAATTCTTTTAAATCTTTAGGATCGGGCAGAATCCCTTTATATTTTTCAGGGAGATTCTTACTTGTTTTATAAGTGGCCACACCCATTGCCTTATTAAAATCACGAAATGAAAACTCTACAACTTTATTGGTTTTATTCTTACAAAGAATAATCCCGATAGAAGAGTTTTCATGGGGTTGTTTTACCATATCATCCAACGCTGATAAATAAAAGTTCATTTTGCCAAGATATTCTGGTCTAAACTTCCCTTTTTTCAGCTCAAAGGCAACAAGACTTTGCAGTTTCCGGTTAAAGAAAAGCAGGTCCACAAAAAAATCCTCCTCTCCCACCTGCAGCCGGTACTGGTTACCTATAAAAGCGAAATCGTTGCCAATAGATAATACGAATTTCCTGATATTACGTACAATTTCATTTTCAAACTCCCTTTCATCAACAAGTTCGGGATCTTCAATATTTATAAAATCCAGCAGGTATTCATCTTTAAAGGTCTGTAAAGCCCGCTCTCTTAGTGTTTCATCAGGCATGGATTTTGAAAAATTATTTGCAATTTTACCCTGGGATTGAGAGAGATTACTTTTAATATGATTTTCTAAAATAGCCAGGCTCCAAAAATTTTCCGCCGCTTGCTGGATGTAAAAGAGTCTATCTTCATGGTCTTTGATTTTGGCTAAAATTTCTGTATGGTGTGAAAATGAAATAGAAAAAAAGGAAAGCTTCAATTGGTCCGACACTGTCGGGCCAATTAGTGATAAGCCATTTTTCATTTCGTTTTTTCGGCTTTTGCCAATCTGATCCGATAATATAGGGTCTGTTAGAATTGTAGTATCCCAGGTTTCGTAAAAAATCCGCATTCTCTTTAGGTTAGTGGAAGAGAAGCCTCTCAGCCCCGGTAATTCTTTTTGCAGGTCCGCTGCTACCTGCTCTAATACTTTTGCGCCCCATTTTTCGGATTTTACTTTTTCCGTTATTAATTTTCCAACGGAAAAATACAATAACAATAACTCTTTATTGGCCAAAGCTGCTGCACGATAGCGGCTGGCCAGTATCATTGATTTTAATTCTTTTATGGTTTTTTTGTATCCGGTTAACATAGGTATCGCTTTTAGTTGCTAAAATTAAACCACAATACGATATGAAGTGCGCGTGAAGGGTCTTTTTCGTAATCGTAATAAATATTATCCCATCCCATCGGACCTGTTGTTTCGCGGGTTTGCGTGCGCGATCCGATTGATGGAATAGCGTTCATAAAAGAAATGTCCCCTTTGGGAAACCAGGGTTCATAATTATGCCAGGGATCAGTTTTCCATTTTGCGGTATATAACCTCAGAAACAAATCTTCTGTTTCTGTTGCAACGGTGAACCTGTTTTCCTCTGTATTGAAGGATCCTCCGTAAAAATCAGCATAATAGCCTTTAAACTCCGGATAGTTCCATTGTTCGCCGGTTTCTGTGTCGTTATATTCTTTTTTCCAGACGCCAAATAAGCCGCCTTTCATGCGGTTTTTCCAAACGCGGTAGGGGCCCATGCCCATGTACGTAACGGAGCGGATTTTATCTTCCGGTAAATCGAAATTGATGCCCAGCATTTTCGTGTGAAGCGAATCGGGAAAATAGTTTACATTCAATTTAACCCAGCCATTTTTATAAATGGTCCATTGAAGTATATTGAAACTTTTCTTTTTATCGTAGGCAGAAGAAATAATAAGATTATGCGCGCTGTCGTATCTGTAAGATATCCCTGAAAAATTGGTACTACCTTCCTGTATAACCGGACCATTAGATAAGGGAAGCACCCCCTTGCTGTTCTGCACTTCTTTTAACAGCCCATTTGATTTGTCGAATTTCAGTTGAATATCGTTCACCATTACTTTATAAACCGTTCCCTCTTCAGTAATCGAAACGTTGTTTTCTTTTGTTGTGGCCCGTACCAGTTTTTGTGCTGTTTTAGCGGGCTGACTAATGGTAAAACTCCAGGTAAAAAGTTCGCGCTGATATGGATCTTTTGTGGTGATGTACAGTACATCATAATCGTTCCACTGAAGTGGCAAGGGCACTTTTATGTATCCTTTTTGCATAGGTTTTATATCCGGCGCGGCTATGGTTCCGGATAACTCCGATTCATTACTGACCCCGATTTTTTTCAGTTTCCATGTAAAAGTGCAGGTGATGAGATTGGTAAACTGGTAACGGTTCTCAACATTGAGCGTTCCATCGAATTGCGGTGTGATCTCTTTACGTTCAAAAAACACAGGGCTCCATACCTCTTTTATAGTATAAAAACTGCCTTCTTTTTCATGATGCGGGCCTACAATGCCGTCGGCAGCATGTCCCCTGTCGGTGTCAAGCGAGTCGTTCTTATCTGTGCGCATAATTCCCTGGTCCGCAAAATCCCACAGGAAGCCCCCTGCATGCAGGGGGTCATTCCACATTACTTTCCAGTAATCATCCAGTCCTGCGCCATGTCCGCCATCATACCAGCCATGTAAAAATTCAGTAGGCATTACTATATCCCGGCCATTATCATAATTTCCAACACCATAATTATACTGACGGTAATGCTGCGTTTCGATACCATTGAACAGCTGCCAGGGATGAATTACTATACGTTTTTGCAGATCATACTGATCAAAAAGTGTATCCAAAGCAGGGTTACTGCCGCCCTCATTTCCATTGGCCCAGATAATAACAGCAGGGTGATTTCTGTCATGTGTTACCATTTCCTTTACACGCAAATTGCCTGTGGGCGTATCGTAATGACCGTGCCATCCGGCAAGTTCATCAATGACATACAAACCAAGCGAATCGCATACATCCAGGAAATGCCCGTCGGGCGGATAGTGGCTCATGCGTACGGCGTTCATGTTCATTTCTTTCATCAGCAATACATCTTCCACACTGTTTTTATAACTCAGGGTGCGACCCGTTTCAGGACGGAAAGAATGGCGGTTCACTCCTTTAAATTTCATTTTGACGCCATTTATATAAATGCCGTCCCTTTGTTTAACTTCTACCGTTCTGAAACCAAATTTTTTCTCAACAGTATGAATCGTTTTCCCGTTTTTCGACAAGGTAAATACGGCTTTATGCAAATTGGGTGATTCGCTGTTCCACAACAATGGATTTTTAATATTCAAACTGAAAGAAACCGTTTGAGTTTTTACGGGCCTCACACTCTGTCCTAATAGCAGGTTCCCTTGGGCGCCCAAAATAGAAACCGTTACTTCGCCAGCATTGCCATGAACTGAGGCCAACGATCTGAAACGGCCATCGGCCCGGGCATCTATACTAATATTATCAATATAACCGGCAGGCAATACTTCCAGCCACACAGGTCTGAAAATGCCTCCAAATATCCAGAAGTCTGCTTTCCGCTCAGCAGCATTCACACTTTTATTGGAGGAATGCTTATCTACCTTTACCTCCAGCAGGTTCTCTTTACCATATTTGAGCAGTGCAGCAATATCGTACTTAAACGCATAGAAAGCTCCCTGGTGAACAGGCCCCGCCGCCTTACCGTTTATTTTAACGGTAGCATCTGTCATCACACCCTCAAATACAATATTGATCACTTTCCCTTTCCATGCAGCGGGTACTTCAAAAGTCCTTTTATATAATCCGCTTTCTTTTCCGAGAATGCTGTCTTTATCAAACCCATAATTATACTTTCCAAATCCCTGCTGCTCCCAACAGGACGGAACGCCTATTTTGGCCCACCGCCCGGCCTTTCTTCCTGCTGTACAATAAAAATCCCACGGCACCATATCATCGCTTCCTTTTCCTGAAAGGTATTGCACTTCTGTCTGTTGCGCTTTAAGGCAAAAGGCTGAAAGCAAAAGGCTGAAAACGATTAATATTTTCTGAATGCGCATCAATCAATTAAAATTATTAATAACCGGGTTGTCTGTCCTGAAAGAAATAGCCGGTAACCCGTCACTGTTATATAAATTGGGTTTTGCATCCTCTCTCCAGGCAAACCTTACGGAAACGGGATTTTTTATTTTCTCTGCAGAAACTATTATTGTATTGTTATGATGGACCGCATTTGCCGGGACATACACACCATCTTTTCCGGCAATTTCAAAGCAACGTAAAGGTTTATTATCATTTGCAATTAAACCCCTGCCTGTATTACTGAAGTTTATTATTATATGGCTGCCTTTTTTCGACATTGATTCAAATATAGGACCCATTGGCGCCTCATGACCGATCCGATAGGCAGCGCTCAAAGCCGCGCGGGCCAAACGTTTGCCCACCTCCCATTTATTGACCGGATGCAGATCTGCAGGATTATTATTCAGGTCAACAGTGGCAATCATAGCAGTATTGTTCATTTTTAATACGGCGGCCTGCGCTTCCCAGAATTCCGGTTCGCTGTAAACCGTATAGGGGCGATCAGTTGCTTTTGAGTAATAGTAAGGCGCAATCTGCACATAATAGAACGGCAGCTCTTTATTATTCCATTGTTTTCTCCAATATGCTATAAGCGCCTTCATCTTATATGAATACTGGATGCGCTCGTTTAAAAAACAGTTGCTTTCACCCTGGTACCACAAAAAACCTTTGATTGCAAAAGGAATTAATGGTTTGATCATCGGTTCATAGAACTTTCCCGGGTCGCCGTCAATTTTCCCAATCTCTTTACCGGTATTTTCTTTAAAAAAAGTTTGCTGCTGCATGGCTTCTTCCGGTATCCATGGTTCAATCCGGCTGCCGGGTATTGCCGCAGAGATAACGCCCACAGGCACTTTCAGTTTGGCATACAGCTCTTTGGCAAAAAAATAGCCGACAGCCGTAAAGCTTCTTAATGCTGAATCCTCCGCCACACTCCATCCCTTATGATCGGGATCAGGATTCATTTTTTTGCGTTCACTTAAAAATATCCGGATACTTTTATTATGGGCCGTTTCCAACTCTTTAACGGGCCAATTTTCACCGGCAGGTGGCTGCAGCTTGCTTATTTTACGCATGGTAAATTCCATATTGGATTGGCCCGAACACAGCCAGACTTCGCCCACTAATATATTGTGGAGACTAACTTTTTCAGTAGCTGTGGTAATGGTCATATCACGCGGAACCGCTGAAGCAGTCATTGCATCCAGCAGCAAATACCACTCGCCTGAGGCGTTTGCAATTGCTGTTTTTTTCTGTCCTGCAAATATTACGGTCACTTTATCGCCTGCCCTGGCCCAACCCCAAACGGGTACGCTTTGTGCTCTTTGCAATACCATGTTATTACCGATTATTTTGGGCAATACAATTTGTGCCCGGATATAATTGGTACCAGCAGCACATACACATAATAACGATAAAAAGACAATATTCCGTTTCATTATAATTTTCCTGTAACTTTTTTAAGAGATACAGCTGAGGCTACCTTTTTGCCATCGGCCCAAACGCTTAATCCTTTTCCTTTATGGTATTTTTTCCCTGTTTTGTCCCAGATAATGGCAATGATCTTTCCATGATATAAAATGTTATCCAATGCAAACCAATGCCACTTACCAGCCGGCAATAACGGGTTGACCTCAATAATATCATCAGCTCTCGGGCGAAGACCCACCAGGCCTGTTATTACCAGGTCGTTAAAAGTTGAATGATTGTAATACCTTCCTCTCGCATCATCCGTTAACCATTGTCCTGTTTTTTCGTCCATATATTCCCCGATATAAGGCTTGCCGTCTTTGTGTTGCGACACTTCATATTTTTTCAGCTGTGTGAAGTAATCCTTTTTTGTAACGAAAGATTGTTGGTAATTATTAAGCAGGTTCGCCATTGCGGTTAAGGTTTGGGCACTTGCAAAGGGCCATACCGCCCCGTCCCATTCGCATTTACAGCAACCATTCATTCTAAAGCGGGGATGGCTTCTGTCTGCCGTAGTAATACCAGCAGGGGCATTAAAATGCGCGGGGGCCATCAATCTTTTCCATGCCGAACTATAGCTGGCATCCGGCATATTAAAATACCAGGGAATAAACCCAATTTCTTCCATAACGTTTGATAGTGTATCGGCTGGTTCTTTGCGTACTTCAAAGAAGGCAGCTTTCGGATTCCATAATTTTTGCTGCAGACCATTTTTAATACTATCGGCTTTGCGTTTGTATACATCGGCCAACAGCTCATTACTATTAAATTTTGCCATCCGGTAAAGGGCCATTGCGTTGCCATACATATAGCTGTTAATAGAAGGCCGGGGGTTCTTCTCTTTCCGGCCGCCGCTAATGGTTTCTTCCATTGCATCGCGCACATCATATTGCCAGTATAAGCCGCCGGGATAACGTTTTTCTTTTTCCCAGCCTGTGTAGTCGTTAATGAGATCAGGGAAATATTCTTTTATAAACGCCCCGTCTTTATTAACAAGATACCTGTTATAAACAGCATCAATAACCCAACTGCTGTAGAACTGCATTTTTTTTAGCGGCTGACCCTCATTTCCCCTGAACCATATATTTAAATCGTCATCCAGGTATTGCTGATCGTGCAGCCAGCGCGCTTCGTAAATGTGATGGCCCAGCGCACTGCTGATCAGGTTATATTTATCCGCATAAGAACGGTTGATGAGAAATTCAGTAAAGGCAAAGCCTTTTTCAGTTTTTTTAATGTGCTTTCGTAACGTCCACCAACGGAAATAGTATATTTCTTCGAAGGAAGTATCGGGGCAGGTAAACAGCGGGATATTTTTTTGCATCCACTGCCAGCTTTCACTATTGGGAATAGCCTGTATCACGGGTTCTTCTTCCATCGTATTGAAACGATCTACGTAATGTTTAAATGTTTCAGCGTTTAAAAACTGTGCATTAGTGAAATGGGTGGCTGCAAAAAAAACGGCGGCACAAAAAATATACTTCCTCATTATTTTACGGGTGCAGATTTAAAGTAGTGAATATGATAAACAGCTTCTCTGGCTTTCTCCCCGCCGTCCGGCACATCAAAATCCTGGTCTGTTGGCGTATCAGCATCCGGAAAACGCCTTACGCTGCCTGTTCTAAAAGTAATATGATGCACTTTATGTACCGGCGCAAAAATAATATTGCTGTTTGGCTTGCCGCCATTAATTGATATGGTATAAAAACGGGTTACAGTATTCAGTTCTATTATAAAATCATATTTTTTGCCGGTTTCATATTTTGAGAGCCCCTTATCCCGGTACCCTGCCTTGGTAATGATATTCCCTGTTGAGTCGAATGAAATACGGATGCAGGGTGTATTCTGGGCATCCTGAAATTCAATATCCAGCCGCCCGTTATTGTTTTGACGGGGTGTTATGCTAAATTCAATTTTCAGGTTGCCCGATTCGGGAACCATGCGCTCAACTTTAGCATAATCGAACGGATCAAAATCTTTTAACTGCAATACAGACCCTGAACCTGACCGCTCTAATGAAACAGGCGCCCATAAGGGACTGTAAATATTCCATTCTTTTAAATCCGACAAATCTCCGGCTCTGGAAAAATCATCATCCGCATCCCTATCAACTTTATCTTTAATGGGTACAGGAATTTCAGCAACCCAGATATCCTCTTTATTCATGCTATAACCTACCCAAACATTTCCATCGGGAGTGGCGCCATTTATCTCCTGTATACCTCTTACATACTGGGGGCCGTAACTTTTATAAGCGCCGCCATAGCGCATAGTAGTTATTTCTCCATTTACCAGTAACAGGTTTTTATAATTCAGGCCATCATCACTTACCGATAACGCCAATGGCCACCTGAATTCTGAAGGGTTATAAACAGTCAGGTATTTATGATCGCTGGTTCTTTGCCCCCAGATCTTCGCGTTAGCATTCACAAAGCCCGGTGCACGCGTCGGTTTGTATTGCCAGCTTTTGCCATCATTATCTGAAATGCTGGTAAGCGCATATTTCCATAGTCCTACCGTTTTGCCATTTGGCAAATGATAATAATTAAATGCCTTATATTGTTCTTTTAGCGGGATCAGGGGATCATTCCGATCGGCTTCCTCCACCATCTGCTGCATCATTAAAGGTGTTGATAAAATTTCTTCGCAAGCGGCAACCAGGCCTTTATCTTTCGAAGATTTATAAAACGGGTAATTTGTATTTTTTTCGCTGAACCGATGGTTGTATCTCAAAAAGTAAACCGGCCCGAAACTGCCGTCTTTATTGATCTCCCTGATCACCCGCCCCACACCATTCCCATCGTTGGGATCATCATGCGGACCCAGCGCTATACCGTAAAAGCCTAACGCAAACAGCCTTTTCTGTTTTGAAATATAAAAGCCAACGCGCTGATGCATCACTGCATAACTGTTATGGGTTATTTCAGTTCGCCCTTCTTTTGTAAAACCGTCCGGCAATCTGTACTCGGGAAATACAGCAACGGGCGCAGACCATTTATATCCATCTCTGGAACTTACCAGATAAGTAGCGCCCGGCGCTATATGCTCTCCTACCGGGTCGCTTAAAAAATGCAAATAAAAAGTATTATTCCAGTACGCGAGCATGGGTTGGTGATTGTAGGTCCAGTTCATACCCCCGGCCCATTCGGGGTGCTCCCGGTTGGCCCTGAACACCTGGATATTGTGTACTCCAACAGCAGGTGTTAACTGTCCATGATGATAATCTACATTTGATAATGTACTTCCGGTGTACCGGATCGTATCCTTTTGTGCAGACGATGCAAACACCACGATACAGAAAAGATATGTAAATAGGTACCTCATTAAAATATGTTTTATTTGTCGCCCGGAAACAATGCCATTGGCTGTGTGAAACGAGAAGATTTCTCTCTCCGCTTCGCTGCGTTCGAAATGACGATCCTCTTTGTCATCCGCCTCTTTGATTTTGAACCTCAAAATAACTTAGTCGAAATGACGGGGAGTATGACTACCTGCCCTGAACTGTTTTAATCAACTGCTTCACTACTTTCCTCTTTACCGGTACTATTGTTCCATGCTTATGCCCTTCAGGAATGCTGATCTTATCATTAATATTCTCAAAATGGATAAAATCTTTTGTAGCTACCGCATCATACGTTTTTTTCCTGTAAGCATCAAAATAAATCAGCCATTTGTTTTTGACCTTTACAACTGAAGGCCCTTCTGTATATTTTTCGGTAAAGGAGCCTGAAATATCTTTCCAGGGACCGGATGCCTGGCTGCTGAAAGCCACTTTAAGATCCAGCTCCTTCCTCGTATTATCTTTTAACACCAATACATAATCATTGGCGGCTCTTTTTACTATTATGGCATCAATTACACTAAACTCCGGATCGAAAAATAATTTTGCAGGAGTAAAAGTGTTAAAATCTTTCGTTGTGGTGATGTACATCCGGTGGTTGTTGCTGTCTTCCTCAATGCCGCGTTCAAATCTTCCCGGGATAGTACTTGCCCAGATGATCTTATAATCTTTTGCAATATCATCATAAAACAGTTCAGGGGCCCAGACATTAACGGTGGCCGGCTCGTCCTTCATCACAGGAATAAATTTTTCTTCGCTCCAATGCACAAGGTCTTTTGAAGCAGCATATCCAAATCCATGATCGCCGCGCCAGCTGCTGGTCCACACCAAATGAAAAACACCGTCCGGGCCCTGCACCATGGACGGATCACGCATTACTTTCTGCTTACCTACAAGAGGTTTTAGAAAAGTAGTATCAAAATCCTTCCAGCGATACCCGTCATAGCTGTACAGCATGCGCAGGCCGGCATCGGCGGGTTCATGAAAAGAGGTAAATAAATATGCTTTATTTGAACAGGATGCACCAATAAGAGCAAAAACCAATATGACAATGTTTGTTTTCAAAGTCGTTTTATTAAGGTACCTGGTCTGACCGTGCCGGTCTGACCCATTATTTTTCCAAGATCAACACCCAATCCTTTCCTTTACCCGGTTCTCCGGGAGGGTCAAAACTCAATACGTTGCCTTTTGTTATAAAAGCAGCTTTATTCTGCTGGCCCGTGGAAGGATCAAACCATGCAGCCCTGTTGCATTTAAACCCCAGCTTTGCAGCATCAATTTCAAAAGCATTGCCCGTGTATGTATATACCATTGCATAGTCCCTTCCTTTTGTAGCAAGCAAATAATTATATTTTTTCCCTGTATTGTTGATAATGATTTCCTGTGCAGGGTTCCTTTCAAAATAAGCTTTGCTGGTCATCAGCTCTTTTAAATAATGCAGTTGGCCGGCGCCCGGCGCATTGATACTTTCCTTCCAGTTACTGAACACACCATAATTGGCATCTGCATCACCTTTAGTATGAAATTGCATGACCGCATTTTCACCGTAAGTAAAGCCCGCGCCTCCGGCAAATACGCTCCAATAAGCATAGCGTCTTACATCGGCAGTCGTCCAGCGGGGTTGCAGGCTATCGTGCAAACCATGTGGTATGTTTTCATAAGAAGGTTCCCCATCTAAAACGGGTTTAGCAGGTTTTAAATGATAATCATGCACTATATAACGCCAGTTGTCTTCACCAAATCGGTGCTTTTCATTGCTGCTGGTATCCTGTGCGTATGTTCTGTGCCCGCTTTGGATCATATTAAAATCCAGCCAGGATGTATTCTGAAACCAGTCTGTTGATGAATACCTGCCACGGGGATGATAAGTTATTAAATGCAGGGGATCGAACTTCTTGATTGTTGCGCCCAGTGTATTCCAGAATCCCAAAGCCTCATCGGCCCTGATATCGCCGCCATTTATCCAGATGATATTACTGTGCTTTTTAAATCTTTTACTAATAAATTCGCCATAAACAGCCGCCTGTTTAGCTGTTAATTTTCCTGCCTTTACATTGCTGCCCCATACCGGTACTAAAGCAATATACATACCTCTTTTTGCAGCCTCTTCAATAACAAAATCAATATGATCCCAAAAGTCGTAAGCGTTCTTATCTTCAAAACTATTTCCAGGAGTTACTAATGGTTTAGTGATATCTCCATTTTGTAAAGCACTTTTACCGTACACATTTTCAGCCTTCAGCGTATGTAATACCATGACCTGTATCACGTTAAAACCTTGCTTTTGTCTGATGTCGAGATACTGCAACACTTCTTCCCTGCTGCATTTTATAAATAACAACCAACCGGTATCGCCCAGCCAGAAAAAAGGTTTACCGTCGCTGGTCTGAAAGAAATGTTTATTATGCGACACCTCAACGGGGGGAAGTTGCTGAGCCTGTAAAGATGACTGTAAAGAAATATTTATTACAGCGATCATACAAAAGCGCTTCACTTTTGCAGCATTAAAAATTACTCTGATTTTTTTGTAGCATAGCATAATTATCGTTAACAATGTTTAATACTTCTTACTAAATAACAATAGCCTGATTGTTTTCAAAAGCACCTGCGGGTTTGAACCCTGAAGCATTTGTATAGCTGCCTTAAAAATAGTTCTCTGTTCCGATAAATCTTAATGAATAGAATTATTTCCATTATTATAAACAATTATTCCATCTTATAGCCACACTGTTGGCCTGCATTTTATTGCAATGCGGGTCTGGCGTTTTTATAATTTATTAATACCCATTGGTTCCAAATTCAGTTGCATTGTTGATCTGATTCAGGAATGCGTATGGAATAGGGCGATTGTAGTGCCGGGCTGCAACAAAATTTATAAATGCTGTCCTGTTGTAGGTTTGCAGCCGGGTCTCGAATGCCTTATTACGTTTCAACAGCGCCCACCGGTTATACTCCCCGCAAAGTTCCCGGGCATATTCGTCAAACACATCGTTCATTGTAGCGGAAGTTAACTGCATACCGGTGGCTGCATTAAAGTCGGAAGTGTTTCTGCAGGCCCGTTTGCGTAATACGTTCAGGTATTGCGCAGCGGTTGCTCCATCACCACTTGCCTGTAAGGTGGCTTCGGCAGCGATCAGATAAACTTCAGCCATTCGCATGATCATAATATTTCCTAATTTCTGCTGAAAATTGCCACCCAGCCATCCGCCGTCAAAGTTGTGGTTGAACTTCATCATGGCTGGAAACAGATTAGCAAGAGCGGGGAGCACCAAACCATTTGTGGAGACAACGCTTTTATAAGTACTTCCAGTGGGGTCGGCCGCCAGATCGAACAGATCATTAATATTTACTGTAACATACCTGCGTGATTTTTTATCAGCATCGCTAAGCGCGTCCTTGCTTAAATAAGCAAAAAACCTGTCTTCATCGGCAGCTAAAGGATAGGGATGTACATTGGCATTGGTGGCAGTGCTTAAATCAGCCGTTGCACCCGAATAGGAACCTTTTGCCCATATCTTTGGTATATATTGCCAGGTGGCATTTTTGGAAGCATTAACGGCGTTTATGTCTGCATAAGGATAGATGCTTTCTCCTACATGTGAAGGATCAATACCGTATTTGGTACACATTACTTCCGTAAGCGTAACGGTGGCAGCGCTGTAGGTTACATTTGCAGGAGTGGGTACACCAGTTCCCAGACTTGCAATTGCCTGTACGCCTGAGTAATTTGCAAAAGCGGTTACAAATGTATTTTCCCATCGTTTATCGTATTGAGCATTGAAACAGTCTACAAGATATTTTGTAGGCGCAATAAATTGTTGATTCAAACGTCCATAGTATGCATTAGATGTATTTGAGTTTACACTTCTTTTCAAAAGATCAGCGGTTCCGAATGCATCATCCAGTTTAGGATAATAATGCAGATATATATTGGGCTTTGAGTTACCTGTAAAATAATCATATGATGCATCGTAAGGATTAAGGCCGTAAGCGGTAAATAAAACTTCGGCGTTATCCCTGTTATTGGCAGCAGCAAATACCATTGAAAAATCGCTGTACAGAGTGGCATTATAGGAGCCGCTGTTATTAATCAGGCTGTCTGCAACCTCTTTAGCCCTAAGCCAGTAAGATTTGCTGCCTTCTGTCAACCCTTCGCCGGCGCCCTGCGCATACACACGGGCAAGAAGCCCAAATGCAGCTTTTTTGGTTACACGCGCTGCATTACCATCATAAGGCGTTACCGGAAGATCATCGAACGATGATCTTAAATCGGAAACGATCTGTGCATAAATTTCAGCGATACTGTTACGTGTTGGGTTTAAATTTTTTGTTGGATCGTCCACCAGCACTAATGGAACAGAACCGAATTGAGTTACTAATACAGAATAATAATAGGCCCTCAACATCCGGGCTTCTGCTACCAAAATTTTAATATCATCGGCAGTACCATCTATCAACTGTGTTGAAAGCTGAATGGTTTTATTGCAATCCTTTATTGATCCCCATGCAAAATTCCATACGTTTCCCACTACTCCCGAGCTAGTCGTAAACTCTTCGTACGCCATTACATCTTTATATTGATTGTGATTGCCATAAGGGAACGTCCACAAATCAGTACCTACTTCTGAAACAATGCCATAGGGCATTCCGATGAGCGATCCCCAAAGCCCGGTATAACAATTCGATTGGTAGGCTTTCCAGTCATTAAAGTTTTTCAATACATTTTCCTCAGATAAAGAAGAAGGATTATACTCTTTTAAACTACAGGAAGAGAGGCACCATGCAATAAGCATTCCTAACCCACAGATATATAAAGTTTTATTTATATTATTTATATTCATAATACTATTTTTATAATTTAACGAATTAGAATGTTACGTTCAGCCCCACCACAATCTGTTTGGTTAAGGGATAACTGAGCTCACCATTCATTTCCGGGTCGTATTGCTTTAAAAGGTGACTTTTTGCAATGATCAATGGATTGGTGATAGTACCATACAAGCGGAATTTTTCGATTGCCAGCCTTTTTAAGGCCCCTGCAGGCAACGTATAACCCAATGTGATATTTTTAATTTTGAAGAACGAGCCATCCACATAAGTTAAACCGGTAAAACCGGATATAGTGGAAGTTGTAGATTGATAATTCATTACCGGGAAATCGTTTGAAGGATTTTCCGGTGTCCAATAATTAAAATATTCCGGGATCGTTCTTGAAGGGCTTGCATTAGTAGCAAAACCATTTGGTTGATACCACCCAAGCATATTGTAATTGATCATTTGTCCCCACCGGAAATAGGCATAAATAGTGAGATCAAGATTTTGATATTTGAAACCATTCTGAAATCCCAGCGACCAGTCGGGAGAATTATGCCCTAAAACCTGGTAATCGTTAGCGCTGTAAGAATATGTGGAACTTGCAGCGGTAAGGTCTGCATTATATTTCTGGGCCAGGCTCAGATCTGTATAATAATATGTCTGGGTGCCATCTGCGGTTGTTTTAACATATACTCCTTCTTCAAGCCGGGTCAGCCCCGGAACATTAACATTTAAGTCGCCCGGACGTTTTCCAAACACTGCGGCATCAGCTTCCTGTCCTATTTGCCATACGCCGTTCAGCTTATAATTACGGAAAGAATTGATTGGCTGCCCGATTGTGAGCGTATAATTTCCATTGGTTATATTATCAGCAACACCTCCGGTAAGCGCAAGAATCTTCTCTTTATTGTAAGCAAACGCTGCTGAAGTAGTCCATTCAAAATCCTTTGTAACGATATTACGGGAATTTAAAGAGAGTTCCAAACCTTTATTATCGGTTTTACATATATTAAGATACGTTTGATAAAGCGTACCAGGCTTATAAGATCCATAAATTACCGGTGCGGTAACGTTCCAGATTACACCATCAGTCCTTGTTTTATACACATCCAGCGATAGGTCGATGCGGTTTTTAAGAAATGAAGCCTCTATACCGATGTTAGTATTGTAAGATTTTTCCCATCCTAAATTTGGATTCGTGATATACTGCGAACTGCGGTAAATAGCCTGTGTTACGCCACCCAGCGACATGTTGGTGCTTTCCAGATTTGTAACAGAACTATAAGGGTCTATTTTTGCCGATCCGGTAACGCCCCGGCCTACACGAAACTTCAGGTTATCCAGCCAGTCTCTTGTCCCCTCCATAAAAGGCTCTTCAGAGATACGCCAGCCTGCTGATACTGCCGGGAAATTATCCCACTGGTTGGTTACGTATAAAGCCGATGCCCCGTCACGGCGCATGGATGCCGATAACAGGTATTTACCCAGATATGAATAATTAATACGGCCTACAAATCCAAAGGTTTTGGACATGGTATAGGATGATATGGAAGTCGTATTTTCATCGCCTGTAAACTTGTACCATTTAAAATTGTTGGATAAAATATTACTTTGGTACATAGACGTCAATGTATTTTTATTATCATACCAGGAACTTACCCCGGTTAATGTAAAGTCGTGGTCCCTTGCCACCTTGAAGTTATAGGTGAGAATATTTTCCCATTGATACCCGATTGAGCGGTTCTGATCTATTTCTGCTTTAGCAATGTTAGCATTTACATAGGTATAATTTACCGAACCTATACCATCGAACCGATAAGTGTTTGAATAAGTGAGCCAGGTTCCCACACGCGATAAAAAAGTAAGTCCTTTTAATGGTTTAATTTCGATATACGGATTTATATAAAGCTTCAGGTTATTGTCCACATTTGCATATACTCCGGGCTGATAGTTAAGCAACAGGTTATATACATTATTACCCAGATTGGTGTTCAGCGTGCCGTCATCATTATAAGGTTTTACAAGTGGATCGGTCGTTAATGCGTTTTCCAGCTTATCCTGGGCTTTGTCCCTGTCTACATAAGAAGCCTGTATATTGCTTCCTATAGTAAGCCACTTTTTAACTTTGTGGTCTATTCGCATACTGGTTGACAAGAGCTTGTATTCATCGCCTCTGTATTGCCCTTTCTCATCCGTATAATTTACAGAGAGGTATGCTTTGGTTTTGTCATTACCGCCGGCCACACTTAAACTATAATTTTGGGTGGCAGCACTTTTTTGCAGAAACTCATCTGCCCAGTTTACGAAATTACCCTCTTTATAAATGGCGTATCGTTCGCTGCCAAAGATCGTTTCATCGTCGGCTTCCGATTGCCAAAGAGCTCCAGTTGTGGTCCATTCCTTAGCAGTAGCATCCCATACATATTTGTAGGCATCTCTTTTAGTTTTTAAATAGGCTTCTCCTGTACGCATTTCAGGCGTTATCGACCATCCGTTATAACCATAATAGGCGTTAAAATCAATATTGATCTTCCCGGCCTTTCCGTTTTTTGTAGTAATGATAATTACTCCATTTGAACCGGCTGAACCATACACGGCCGTTGAAGAGGCATCCTTCAATATTTCGATAGACTCAATATCGTAAGGGTTCAAAGTTGAATAATCGCCCGGCAGACCGTTAATGATAAACAGAGGTGTGCCGCTTGCCGTGAATGACCTGTTACCACGCAATTGCATATTCACGCCTGCACCAGCCTGGCCTGAGGAACGCGTTATATCCAGACCTGCTACTTTTCCCTGCAGCGCTTCCATTGGATTAGGGCCCGGCCTTGCTGTAATATCTTCACTTTTTACCGATACCACCGCCCCGGTAAGATCTCTCCTTTTTGAGATTCCGTATCCAATTACCACCACTTCATCCATTTTAGCATCTACTGCTTTAAGTATTATTTTAAGATCGATGGCAGCACCCATTACTATTTCCTGCGTTTCGTAGCCAACATTTGAAATTACTAAAGTATCTCCCTGATCCGCGTTTACAGAGAACCGACCGGCAGCATCTGTAACGGTTCCTACCTGTGAGCCTTTAACTGAAACAGAAACATTTACCAATGGCACGCCGGTAATATCAGTAACCGTTCCTGTTATTGTTTTTAGAACATAATTATTTATATGCTCATTATCATTCACAGAAATAACCACCTTATTATTATCAATGATCCTCCAGGTGATATTTGTACCTTCAAAAACTTTGAGCAATATGGCTTTAAGCGGGGCGTTGACAGCACTTATATAAACAGGTTTATTCAGTTGTAACTGGTCACTGCTGTAATAGAATGCATAATCAGACTGCTTTTCTATTTGCTTAAACAGGTTTAAAAGAGTGGTTTCCTGCGCCTTTATATTAATTACAGACTGCCCGTAATCCGTGGCAGAAACATGTAAAGCAAAAAAAAGCATAATAAACATTAGTTTCATAACAAGCAAGATTTTTCGGGGAACTAAACGTCCCGAAACAATTGTTTTTTGCATAATTTTGATTTGATTTTTACTTTTTAAAATCGCATTAAAAATTGTAAGTTTTTAATGCATTTCTACAGGAGAATGTTGACGCATTCTCCTCTTTTGTTTTTGTTTTTATCTTTTCATTAATGGCATTTTTATTATCGTTTTTATAGTTTGTTGTTATTTTATCGTTAGTACATTGTTTTTGAACTCATATTGTATAGGTTTTGAGAGATCAAGGATTTTCAGCACTTTCTCCAGATCATCGTTTTGAAAAACACCTGTATACCGGTATTGCTTTACAGCATCTGATTGAAAGTTGACTGCAATGCCAAAAGCCCGTTCCAGGTCTTTGGCGATTGCTTCCAGCGGTTTATCTTCAAAAACCAGCTTGTCCGTCATCCAGGCTGTTTCCACAATATTGTTTTCCACTGGCTTTATCTGTGTAACAGTTATATTGTAATCATCCTTTTTGTGATTATTCAAAACAGTTTTCGTCTTTATAGTGACTTTCTGGGAAGGCTCTAATCTCAGTTTTTCTTTAGGGCGCTCCTTTAAGTACATTTCTATTTTGCCTTGCAGCAATGTAGCTTCCCATAATTCATCGGCATAGTTTTTAACATTGAACTTTGTGCCCAATACCTTTATTACAGCCTTTTCTGTATGTACAATAAACGGTTTCCGGGGATTGTGCGCCACATCAAAGAAAGCTTCACCTGTTAATACTACATCCCGGTTTATGTTATTAAAACCTTTCCCGTATTCCAAATGACTGTTTGCATTCAAATACACAATGGTACCATCGGGCAATGTCATTCTGGAGCTGGTATTAGCAGGTCGGACTGCCGTTTTTACTATATTAGTGGGTTTTATTCCCTTATTATTTAAAAAGTAAAATATTGTGAATACTGCAATCACAAGCATTGCCGCAATGGCAGCTGTTTTCACATATACAGCCCTTTTGTAAAAACTTTTTTTCGCAGGTATTTCTGTGCGCCTCGCATCCTTATCAGCATATATCATTTTTACAAATTGAGAAGCATAGGCCTGATCTGTCGTATTCCGGATAGCTGTTTTATCCAAAGCCGGGAACTGCAACAAAGAATCATGTAAATTTTTAAATTCAGGATGCAGTAACAGCAGGCCTTCAAGCTCCTGCAACTCTTCTGCAGCCGCTTCTCCCGATATTTTACGGGCAATTAAATCATATATCCTGTTATACAAATCTTTTTTCATAACGGTGGTATCTATATATGACAAAATATATAGATCCTGCCGTGAAAGGAAAGGCAAAATTATTTTCCGGCTGTTAAATAGCTGTCAATAACCTGCTTCAGTTTTTTTAAAGCCAGCCGCATGTGCGTTTCAATAGTATTCTGGGAAATTTCCATCACTTCGCTTATTTGCCTGTAAGACAGCCCATACTCTTTTACAAGCCTGAACACCATCTGGCATTTGGGGGGCAATTCCTGAATTGCTTTTAATATCAATTGTTGCATTTCTGTATAAGCATAGGCTGCTTCGGGAGCTTCGGAAATATCATACCCGGGCAGCATTTCATCGGTGATAAGTTTTTTTCTATAAGCAGCGCTGTTCAGGTAATTTAAAACAGCATTCTTAGTGGCCTTGAAAAGATATAATTTAAGATCTGCGATATGTGCAAGCTGTTGGCGCATTATCCAGATCTTTAAAAGCACATCCGACACCACTTCGTCGGCTACTTCAATATCGGAATGTATGTTGTAAGCAAATCGCTTCAGCAATGGATGAAAATAATAAAATAAATGCTTATATGCTGCTTCATCCGACGTAAAAGCAACACTGTTTTGCAAGCTCTGTATGTATTCTTTATCTTTCAAACTATGGCTTTGTAAAGAGCCTGCTATTAATAACAGCCAACAGCAGCATCCGGGCAATCATTATATAATTATTTCCCGTCAGAAGATATTGCATAGCAATCGTTTTCGGAACCGTGAATAATTATTATTACCCGCATCCGGAGATTACCTGGTAATCCATACAATACAAGCCCCGCCAGGTGCCTTTAGCTGTACTTTCTTACCTGCGGTAATTGTATTTTTTCCTGATCGTAACTTTCCTGTTTCCGCATCAATATATCTTACATTCAAATATCCATTAAAATCAGAAAGATCGAGGGACAGGTTATCGGTTTCGGTTACATAAACAACAACGCCATCTTTGCCTTTCAATACATATTTATCCGGTCCTTTCGATGGTTGCATTTTTGCAACCGCTCTTAATAACTGCGGATCCGTTTCTTTAGGCAATACGGGAAAGGAACCACCAGCCATCAGCACAGCCCAGCCAAATTTGTCGCTTCCATCGGCCGAATAAATAATTGCCTTACCAGGATATTTTGTACGGTATTCTTTAACGGCCCTGTATACCTGTTCAAATGATGTGGCTTTAGGTTTCAATAATCTTGCCCACTGGCGGGGCGCTAAATTTTTTCCACCTTCCGGGGCATAAGCAGTTCCATTTGCCTGGTAATACCAATACTTAATATCGATTATATTTACTACAGAAGCAAGCCGGGGATCATTTAATATGGCATCCTGCACGTCTTTGGTCGTACTCAACCCTATCAGTTCTTTCTGCTTATTTTTTTGCTCCCAGTCATCAATTGTCTGTAGCCAGAATTTTACAAAATGCAGGGGCCCGGTAAATTCTTCCCCGGTAAACTGAATAACTGATGTATTGTTTTTAAAATTATCCAGACATTGCCAAATGTATTGCTGGTGCAACTTCCGGCGTACAGGGTTGCTTACATCATAAAACTGTTCGGCGTAAAAGATACGTTTATCACCGGCAAAATTTACAGGCTCAATAAACCCTGTATTGTTGATATTATTGGCAGTGCGCCAGGGGAAATCAACATAATGCGCTCCTGCTTCAATAATATTATGTTGGAAATAATTTTGATGGAACAATACCAGTCCGTTCATGTCTGCAAGATTTGCAAACTGTTTCATCCTGTCCCAATACCATGTGTTGTATTTTGTCAGATCATATTTGCTCAGGCCATCCCAGGCCGAATCTTTCCCGCTGCGCGCAAAAGGCAATTCATAAAAGGGCGGCCATACATCACCGTCCATACGGCGGATGCGCTCATGATCATCGCGTCTTCTTTCATACCACAGGCCATAATGCTGGTTTAACCCAACAATATTTCTGGCTTTCATTGAATCCACAACCTGTGCTAAATCATCTGTGAGTCCGGGGCCTACTCTTCCCGGAACAAACCGGGTGATGGCGGGTTTCTGTTTTGCCTGTTCAAGATCATTTGCTTCCACCCCTCCTGTCCACCAGGGCACTTCCTGAATTTTACCGGTAAGTACCCTATTATTTTTTGTAAGCCATCCATCCGAGATATTCATATCCAACGCCGACTTTGGCGGATAAACAGTCCAGTTGCCGGCTGATGTACCTTTTATTGTTGCTGCACCGCTGCTTTGCGTGCTGATCGGGTTTCTTTTTGCTGCCAGCAGGATCCAGGCATCCATTTGCTTTTTTGGTTGTGAAGCTTCTCTGGTCAGTTCCTGCGCTACTTCCACACTCGGGCTGCTGGAGGCTTCTGTTCCTATTTCCAATATAGCTGCTTGCCTGCTTACATCTTTATGAAGCCGTTGCGCCAGTTGTGCATAATAGAAACTTCTCGGTTCTAATGAATTATTTGATTCTGCCCAGAAGCCTTTCCCCGAAAACTGGCTCCAGGAACCATAGGACCAGTTTTGTGCTGTTGGCGGTTTATCACATTCGATCATGGCGGCGCTGCAATTCCAGAAAAAACAATTGGCCCCGCTCCAGCCGGCGCCGCGGCCGTCCTGCCCGCGGTTCCCTACGCGTATAGCGTTGCCATCTACCTGCATCACATCAAACAGCACCCCCGAGGCCCACATACCTGTTGTTCCGCTAAAGCTGTAGGGCCTTTCCGAAACACACTGCACAAAAGCAATAGGCCCGGTAGCGCCATGTCCTGTACTGAAATCATGATAGCCATTTGCCGCAAAACAGCGCTGGAAAAGCGTTTGCTGGCCTCGTGTGAAGAAAGTGTTTCTTCTCTGTCCCCCGATTTCTGATACAGGTTCTGTTGAAATACAATCTTCAACTGTTATTCTCTTTGCTGTTTCGTTGATCCATACTGACGACCCTGCAAAATGTTTAAAAGACACCTGTCGTACCCAGGTATCTTCAGCCGAATTGAATGTGATGGCCATCCAGCGGTGCGCTTCGTCTTTAGGATTGGCCTTATCAAAATCTGACAATAAAGTGAGATTTTCTATACCGATATTGGAGATCCTTCCCGGCCAGTTGTACTTTGCAACAATTCCCCCTCCATATTTCGCATCCAGCGAGGTAGTAAGCGGTACATCAATGGTTATTTTATTTCCGTTTACAGATACAACAGTTCTGTCGAAATACAGATCGATATCACCGGCTTTCCAGCCAAGCGCCGACAGGCCACCGCCAAAGCTTTCGGTGCCCAGGGCTGTGATCCATTCTTTGGCAGAAGGGCGCCTGATCATTATTTTATCACCCGTTTTTAATTCAGCAGCGTCACTCACTGAAAACGCGGTGGCATTTACAGGCACGTATTTGTCGGTGATACTTATTTCTTTTCCCGGTATTTTATCGTTCTTTCCGAGAACGTTGATTACCCCATCTCTATCTGCACCTTTACCCAAAATAACAGTCTGGCCCTGAGCTCCAAACCCGCGCAATACGATGCCTGATGCCGATATACGGATTTGTCCGGAAACTTCATAAGTTCCTTTTGACAAGAGCACCGCCCCCCTAAACCCATTTTTATCCAAAGGCATTTTGGCCACTGCATCAATAGCATGCTGAATAATTGCCGTGGCATCTCCTTTCACAGGCGGCACTATTGCTTTTACGTTGATCATTGGAATTTCTGCTTCCGATGCCCTGTAACCGCAATAAGAATAATCCGGTACCCGGTCGCCGGTTATCGAATCTGCATTGTATTTAATAGTGCCATGCTCCCATTCAACCGGCAATATGGGTTTTATGGGTTTGGGCTTTTGCGCGAGTGCTGTTTGGGAAAAAAAGATGATGATAATAATCGCCTGGAGGCGATAGTATAGGGGTTCGAGGCGAGGACGCCCCGAACAGCGACATTGCCATATTGTGCATAAAGTCAAAGGCTTAAAGCATAAAGCGTAAAGGCCATTCATTGTTCTAAATTTATCATTCTTTACTCACTATTCATTTTCCGGCGTTACATTCTTTATATCCACCAGGCTGTTTAAATAATTTTCGATGTTGCTATATCCATTCGCAGCAATTTTAGGAGCATCGGCTGCATCTTTGGGATTGAGCTTGTGGGCAGTCTCGTACGCATCAGGAATACCATCATTATCTGCATCCTTGTGCGGTATCCCTGTATATTCGGGATAGCCACCTACCTGCCGGATGTCTGATATGATTCCGTTTTTATAAGAATCGGCCGGGAGCCTGCGTTTCAGGTATTGAGATACAGGAGCAGGATGCGCATCTGCACTATAAGTAATTTTACCGCTTCGCACTTCTTCCACTACCCGCTTATCCACAGCATCCCTTACCGGTAAGATGGCTCCGGCATTACCCAATACATAAGTATACGCCTGCTGTGCCGGCAAGATCGGAAATTTTGCGATAGGAAAAGGCTGATCTGCACGGATGGCCGGTAAATATTTTCCTGCGTCTTTTTCATCTTCTATCTGTACGCCGCCATCCCAGTTATTTTTAGTAACACGTTCATTACCTTCTACAATATTGCCATGAACATAAGCCCTGCCAAATACCAGGGTATCTTTGTGAGAACGACCGGATTCCGGTTTTAAAATGCGATAGCTGATCGGCCTGTTTTTGGGAGTGATTGGACCAGGTTTATAATAATTATTTATAAAATTGAACTGTGATTTATCATCCCCGCCATCGGCGCTCCGGTTCCACCAGTTAAAGATCACATTATTGACAAATCCAAAATCGCCATCCATACCGATAGAAGGATTGCGGGCGATATTATTGGCCCAAAGATTACGCATAAAGGTACTGTTACGACCGCCAATCGTACTTCCAAACGCATGATTCCAGGTGTCTAAGGCTTCCGAAAAAATGGAATTCTGGATCGTTACATTTACAGTTGGTAATTTTTCACCTTTGCCGGTAGCATCCCGGTCATAAACATGGCGGTAGATGCTCATGTTCTCATCCAGGCCCCAACTGGCCGATACATGGTCGATGATAATATTACCAACCGGGTTTCCACCCAGTCCATCATCCCTACGGGTAACTTCTGTGGCGCCTCTTCTGAAACGCATAAAGCGGATCATTACATCATGCGTATCTATTAAAACCGATTCGCCGGCTATGCATACACCATCACCCGGAGCACTTTGCCCTTCAATAGTGATATAGGGCGCACGTATATTGACAGGCGTTTTAAGCTGGATAATACCGGCTACATTAAATACGATGATCCTGGCGCCTCCCTGCTCACATGCCCACCGAAAGCTACCCGGGCCGTCATCGTTTAAATTGGTTACCACAAAAACTTTTCCGCCCCGGCCACCCGAAGTATAAGCGCCGCCACCCTGTGCGCCCGGGAAAGCGGGGATCGGCGCTTTCACCAGGTCCGACGACCTGGAAGCCCAGGGTATATATGGGCTTCCCTGTTTTTCTGCTGCTTTAATTACAGGAAGCACTTCATTCCAGATCTTATCCGATCGTTCGTTGATTTTCGCCATTACAGCATTGGCCGAATCTTCTACTGTTTTGGGAATAACAGGATACTGTGCGGACGCCTGCCGGGCAGCAAGCGCGCTTATCGAAATTAAACTTATTAAAATCTTTTTCATATCGAAAAGCTTTATGCCTAAAGCTTAATGCTATAAGCCATTCATAATTGTCAATTCTTCACTGCATATTACTTCTTTGCAACCACCGGTACTACAGTATTTATATTTACCAGGCCGTTCAGATATTCTTCGATATTTGTATAACCCGATCCCGATTTTGAATATACATAAGCGTCTTTAGGATCAGCGGGGTTCAATCCTTTCTTCTTTTCATACTCATCGGGCATGCCGTCATTGTCTGAATCTTTGTAAGGGGTGCCTTTATATTCGGGATAGCCGCCGGCCTGACAGGGATCTGTAATAATTCCGATTTTGTACGAATCGATGGGTAATCGCCTGTGTTCAAATTGAGTGGAAGGTAATGCACAAACCGGCACATTATTTATGGTACCTGTTTCAACCTGCTTTACGATTCTTGCATCAACAGCATCACGCCTTGGAAGGGTAGCGCCTGCATGGGCCAGTACATAGCTTTTCGCTTTAGCGGCATCCAGTATCGTAAGCTGTGGCATGATCAAAGGTTTATCCTGCTTCATATAAGCTGCATGTTCTCCGGCATTGGGCGCTTCTTCAACCTGCACACCGCCATTCCAGTTGTCTTTTGTTACTTCCGGATACCCTTCCATTACGTTTCCATTTACATACGCCCGTCCGTAAACATGGTATTTTAGTTTACTGCGCCCACTTTCAGGTTTTAAAATACGATGCCCGACATTCGTGTTTTTAGGAGTGGCAGGGCCGGGTTTAAAATAGTTATTGATAATGTTGAACTGTGCGCGGTAATCGCCGCCATCCATTGAACGGTGCACCCAGTTAAACACTACATTGTTTACAAAATTGAAGATACCATTCCAGCCTACCGAGGGATTGCGGCCTGTATTGTCAGCCCAAAGGTTGCGCATAAAAGAACAATTCTCGCCACCTAAAGTGCTTCCGAACGCGTGGTTCCAGGTATCGAGCGATTCAGAAAAGATTGAATTTTGTATGGTGATATTGACGGTTCCGAATTTATCTTCGATCTTGCCGGTGCTGTCGTTATACATGTGACGATACATGCTCATATTTTCATCAAGACCCCATGAAGCGGATACGTGATCGATCATGATGTTACCTACGGGGTTGCCGCCAATCGCATCATCTCTCCTGCCCACCCATGTTTCACCACGACGGAAACGCATATAACGGATGATCACATCATGTGTATTGAGCCATACTGTTTCACCAGCTATACAGATGCCGTCTCCGGGAGCCGATTGCCCTTCAATTGTGATATACGGCGCTCTTACAATAACAGGAGATTTCAGATGTATAATACCCGATACATTAAAAACCACAATTCTGGCACCTCCCTGCTCGCAGGCCCAGCGAAAACTGCCCGGGCCCTCATCATTTAAGTTGGTCACCACAATGACACGACCACCACGACCGCCCCTTGCATATTTTCCACCGCCTTCTGCACCGGGAAAAGCAGGGATTTCGGCATGCGGTAATTCATCGTACCTGGAAGCCCAGGGAATATAGGGCCTACCTTCAGTTGCTTCTTTTTTTATAATGGGATACGCAATAGCCCACATACTGTCGGAATGCTTTTCTGCCGCTTCCATCAATACTTTTGCCTTTTCCTGGTCTTCTTTGGAAACCTGGGGGTATTGGGCATACACAAGCGATGCAGTGCCAAGTAGCAAACAATTCAGCATCAAATTTTTAATCATAGTTCAATGTTTCATTTTACGTGCCACAAAAAAATATTTAATAGTTGAAAGTACCAAGCATTCGCAAATTAAGCATCAGTGCATTGTAATAACAGTTGCTTATAAAAAGAGGAAACCGGCAACCGTTATAATAAAGTAAAATTAAAGAACGCCGGTGCAGGCAACAATGCAAGGTTTCCCTAAGAGGCTGGAAGATTTTACTAATCAGGATCATATTTGTGCATAAAAAAAGGGAAGCGTTTGCTTCCCTGTAACCTGATAAATTTTTTATTGTTGATAGTCGAAAGTACCTGCATTGCCCGAATAATCGTACCAGCCTATATTTTGTGTAAGCCAGGGATTAATGCTTAATGCAGATGAAGCAAGCCCCGACAGGTAATAATTAGGCCGGAATAAAATGGTGACGGCCGTACTGTTTACAGCATCCCAGGGGCTGTCTAAATCCGTCATTACGAAATGATTTTGATATACCGTTTTTAATGCTGCGATTTGGGTACTGAAATCGGATGCATCGGGATCGATAAGAATATCTTTTTCTGTTGCAGTTAGGGGATCCGAATCAGCATAATCAATTGCCTGCCAGTAATACCCGTTACGTGCAGTGCCATTTAGTGCCGTAAGCCCTAATTTTGTTACAGAATTACCACTTAAGGTAGTATTATCATATAACATCCATCGTTGTACATCCCAGAAACGCTTTCCTTCGTAAGCCAGCTCCACACGCCGCTCATACAAGCAGGCTTCTATGGCGGCATATTTATCTGCCAGTGAGCCTATTCCATAATTATTGGTTGATGATATTCCTACGCGTGCGCGAACTTTGCCTAAATAAGTCAGGGCATTGGCAGTATTTCCTGTGGCAGCATAGCATTCTGCAATATTTAGTAGCAGCTCTGCATAGCGATATTCAAAAATGCTGGTACTGGAATAGGCATACGCGGTGCTGTCTGCAGCGGGATTTGACATTTTACATACTACTGCCGGACTATTTGTTTTGTTGCTGCCATAGTACGTGGCGCTGCCCGAAGCGCTGGCTTTCCATCTGTAAAACCAGGTAGCCTTATTGGCATTGGTGCTAACACCCCATTTTGAACCGGAAAAAGCAAATGTCCTGTAAAAGCGCGGATCCCTGTTTTCAAAGAAGAAAGTATCCACATACCCATTAGCAGTGGTTGGACGCGACCCGTCGGCAAGCGGGAATAAATCCAGCATTTCTTTTGTAGCCGAAATGCCGCCTGTGCCACCATAATCCGCGGGTCGCACTAAAGCCTCCCATTTATTGTTGTACCCCGATGATGATGTAGAAGTAGTGCTAAACAAAAATACCATCAGGGCTTCTTTATTAAAGGTGGTATTGCCCTGTGCATAGGTCATTTTAGCCCATTCTGCAGCGGTAGAACCATACAAGCCATAACCGGCTGCCGTTAATTGGGTTTCCGCATCAAGACCCGCAGCCAAAGCTTTTTGCCATTTTTCGCTGCCGGTATTATCCCAGTCGGTATTAAATAACGGACTTGCGGCAGTTAAAAGCACCCGGCTTTTCATTGCTAAAGCACCGGCTGCGGTAAGCCTGCCGTAATTGGAGGCAGGGGTGTCCCAGATCATTGGAAGCAGGGCTGCAGCAGAGTCCAGGTCTTTTACAATCTGTGTAAAACATTCTGACGATGTGGAACGAGCTATCTGGATCGACTCGTCAGAAGTGCTGCTATTTTGTACAGTCAAAACAAGGGGCACGCCGCCATATACCCTTACCAGGTCAAAATATTGCAGGGCTCTTAAAAAATACATCTGCCCTTTTGCATATTGACGAAATGAGTCAGACAGATTATCCGTCACCGACTCATCCATTTTTTCAATGATATCATTGCAAAAACGAATGCGTGTATAAGGATTATTGCTAACGCTGGATGAAGTGGTGCCATAATAAGTGTCTGCATCAGTAGCCAGTTCCAGCGTAAGATTGGGGTTAATGTAATTGATAATAGTACCGCCCAACTCTTCCGTCATGTATGAACGGTTATCATTATATTGTCCAACTACCTGCTGCAAAGGGCTTAAATAACTTACAAAATAGTAGTTGTACACCCTGTCAATATACCAGCCGGCCAGCGTTTCATTAGAAAAAACCTGGTCTTCGCCATATTGATTGTAGTCCTGCATATCTTCCAGGAATTTTTGGCTGCACCCTGCAGATGCAAGAAGCCCTATCGCTGCGATTAGATATATTATCTTCTTTTTCATGTACATTTTTTTATAATTTTTAGCTATTATCGCTATAAAATATCTTCTTGAAATAAATTTTAAAATCCTACATTGATGCCCAATGCCCAGGTGCGCAATGTTGGATATTCTGCTTTAGGGCTGTCATACATATTCCTGTATTTTTTGGGATAAGGATTGTAAAAGTCCCAAAGATTATTTCCCGAGAGGTAAACGCGGGCGCTTTCAAATCTTGCTTTTCTTACCCATTCCGCCGGCAGTGTATAACCTACACTTAGGTTACGGACAACCATTCTAAATGTTGGCAGCATGAAAAAGTCGGAGCTGGTACCGCCTATGTAATCGTAATAGGCCAGATTGGGATATTTACCGTTAGGATTGCTTACAGAGTCGTACATATCTGTTAAATATATCGGTTGCGACCACATGGCATTGGTGCTCGAAGTTCCCTGTTTAATATAATCCACATACCTTGAACCACCCCAGGACGTTGCAATCTGTGTTTGAAGCGATATGTTTTTCCATCCCAAGTTGATGTTGGAAGTAAAGCTATAGCTCCTGTTTGATTTTTTCAATTTCACATAATCTTCATCTGCCAAAATGCGACCATTAGGCCCGGCAATGGTTTCATCAGTTGCGTCTAACGCTCCGGCAACATCTTCATAAGCCAGCATACCTTTTTTCAAAGCAGACTTGGTAGTAATACCCATGAAATTAGGTGTGGCGCCATCTACTCCTGAGTTGCTTGCATTTTCAGTTAAATAGTTCCAGTAGTTATCAATATCAGCATCGGTGCGCAGCATACCATCTCCTCCGGAAGTTTCTTTCCAGGTACGGAAGCCCCATACCGGCGCTATACTTTTATTACCCTCTTCGATCCTGGTTGTTGTAATGGACGGGTAATTATATGCCAGGTCAAAATATTTCACTGTTTTATAATTACTAAACCCGGTAATAACGCCGATAGAGTAGTTGAAATCGCCTACCTTATCTTTCCAGGTAAGTGAAATTTCGGTACCCCATTCATTTGCAGCTGCAAAATTTTCCTCGGCAAATGCCCCTCCAACTGATATAGGCGAGTTAAGTGCGGTGGACATATTTGTCAGCATATTGGTATGCGAATTAAAATACTGATCAAATGTAACGGAGAGCCGGTTATGCAGAAAAGCCGCGTCAAATCCAAAGTTCCGCTGTAAATCATCATCCCATTTTGCATTCCGGTTAGGCGTTACTCCCGGAGTTAAACCGGTAACGTAATATCCCCCGTTGCTGCCAAACCCAAAACCCTTATCTGTTGCTGACGTATATATCTGTAGCCACTTCCATGCACTAATATTATCATTTCCTGTATGGCCTACATTAGCGCGTATCTTCAAAAAATTCACCCAGGGAAATTTATTTTTAAAAAATTGTTCATCCGATATGATCCAGCCTGCAGATAGCGCAGGAAAAAAACCCCAGTAATTTTCGGGTGCGAAAGTAGTGGAGGCATCTGAGCGAAAAACAAACTGTAGGAGGTACCGGTTTTTATAGCTGTAATTCAATCGGCCCAGGTAGGATAAAGAGCCGCTTTCATAACGATACGAAATGGTATTGCTGGTATTTATTGTTCCTGCAGATACAGATGTGCCATTATAAGTATCGGCGCTGGGGTAATCATATATTTGATACCGGTCCTCAAGGCCGCGAACGCCTTTTTCTACCGAAGCCATCGCTGAAAGGCTATGTTCGCCAAATTTCCTGTCGTATGTAACAAAAAAGTTAGACTGTTCGCTTTTGGAGGTAGTATTATCGTAAGTAACGCGCGTATTAGATGTGTTCGTGTACGCTTTCCAGTCAGCAGCATCCACTTCCGAGAATAAGTGTTGATTTTCCAATAAGATGTCTGAGTTCTGGTACAATACCTGGGGGAACATATTCTGTTCGGTATTGGTAGCCGCCTGAGAGATACCATAATTTAATTTAAACGAAAGGCCCTTAATAAATGGCACATCGTATTGCAGCGAGAACGATGCGTTATAATTAAATTGCTGGTTAGTGGTTTTAGAACCATTATTCAATAAGGCATAATAGTTATAGTTACTTAAAGAACTATTACCGGAGGCACTTCCCGTTTTATAGGAAGCCAGGGGTGGAGAAATATACTGGTCTACCCCGTTAATATTATATACCCAGGGTATATATTTAGGCATGTGCAACAGAACGCTGTAATCATTTTGCTCTCCTCCCACGGCAAAACCATCAGAGTAGCTGATCTTGGAAAATGATTTTTCAATATTCGTATTGGAAGCGGCAATGGTAGCGCCTAAATGTACGCCGCTAAATAATTTCACATCTGTGCCCCCTCTGTATGTCCACCGTTTAAAATCCTGAGAACCCAGGTTGGGCGTTTGGGTATAAAAAGAAGCCCCCGTAAAATAAGTAGCCCTGTCGCCACCCCCGCTTACGTCTAAAGAATGTTGCATAGCAGTACCGGCTCTCCAGTCATTACCCAGCCAGTCATAATTTAAAGAATCCATGGCGTTCAGTTCAGCATCAGAGTATAAGTAACTCTCGTCTTTAGCCAGGCCTCTTAAAAATTTATTGGAGTACTCTCCATATTGTCTTGCATTCATCACTTTTCCATGGCTTACCGCATTATTAGTTTCGAATTTTGCGTTATAGGATATTTTGGGAGCGCCAATTTTACCTTTTTTTGTTTTGATAATTACCACCCCCTGGGAGGCCCGTGAGCCATAAATAGCTGCGGCTGCATCGCGCACCACTGTAATGCTTTCTACTTCTGAAAGATCGAGCTGGTTAAACCGATCCAGGCTATTCCAACCTGTTTGAGGATCTAATTGCACTATATCATCTATCACAATCAAGGGAGCGGTATTGCCGTTGTCTTTTCCCCAGTTGAACTGTTCCCGGATATCTATGGTAGCTAAGGTACCGGGGCGGGTACTGCCGCCAGATACATTAAGACCGGGAACCTGCCCGCGCAATGCTTCTGAAATGGAGGCTACGGGATTATCAGCAATGTCTTTAGGATCCACAGTAGTAATGGCTCCTGTAAGATTCCGTTTGCTTTGCGTTCCATATCCAATCACTACCACTTCATCCATCCTGGTGTCCATTTTTTTTATTCGGATAGATACAGGCTGTCCTGTATTTTCAATCTTTACTTCCCCATACTCATATCCAACATGCGAGTATTGAAGCGTGGCGCCCGAAATAGGCACGTTCATCGTAAATACACCTTTTAAATTAGTAACAGCAGATTGTACACCATTTTTCACTTTAATGGTTACTCCGGCTACCGGATCCCCGGCAGAGTCTTCGATAACAGTACCGGTTATGGTACGCGTTTGTGCATGCGCTGCAATGCATGTGGTAACTGCCCATACAGCAATTACAGCAGAACGTAGAAGTTGCTTTTTTAACATACGGCTTTGAAATTTATAAGAAGTTTATTTTTTGTTTTCTTTCTTTTGGGCGTTCGCTCTTTCCTGCCAGGCCTTGCTTTCTTTGTTCATATCGTAGCCATGCGAAGATAAATAGTTATTGATCCTGCCTTTATATTTACCGAACCAGCCATGCTTAGCCTCGCTGGAACCCGCTGTCATAGCATGTTCCCGGGCTTCAAGCAATGCATTGTATATATATTTCTTTTCCCCGGCAGTAAGCTGGGGAAGCATTTCCTGGTAGCCTTTGTAAGTAATGGGAAATACGTTATAGGTAAGGCTGTTCTTAACCTGCTCTATTTGTGCAGGGTCAAGTTCTTTTGAAAGTTTTTGTAAGAAATGTTTATTGAGCGCCTCGCGGTCAGCTTCCGATGCATCGGTTATTTTTTTTATTTCAGCGGCGATCATCTCTTTGTCACTGTTTTTCTCTTTAGCGTTCTTAACCGCATTTTCTTTTTTATCATCGATTTCCTTAATACCGGCATATTCATTAGCGATGATATCCTGTACCCGGTAAAACTTCACAGAGTCGTTTATATTTAAAGCAGCCACTATTTTATACGCTCTTGGCTGAACGATCCTTAAATAATTACTATCTGCGCTTTGTGCGTGTGCACCTGCAATGGCGCTTCCCAGGAAGAAAAAGAAAATAAAAACTTTACTTGTTAACGGCATAGTTGCAATCGCTTAATTCATTGTAAAATTAAAGCGCGCAATATGCCGTAACAATGCAAGGTTTGATTAAGGAGATGTAATATTTTACTATGAATGTTTTTTCAATTAGCATTTAAGAACAGACGCACACGTATTCAGTACCCCATTCCTGATCAATTTATTATAGATAGTAGTTCTACATTTTACATTCAATGCCGTTTACTTAACGTTTCAGTGTAAATTCCACTGACGTTGAGATATTTTGAAGAAATTGAATTATCTTTCACATGGAATTGAATATTTTTTTAAAAAATTAGTAAAATGAAAATCTTACAAATAAAAGTTAGCGAATCTGATTTTAAACGTTACAACCTGGGGAGCGATGAAATTAAATTTACTGATTTGGTTGATTCTATTAATAAGGAATACGCCAGAAAGGCGCTCATAGAAAGTAATGAATTGGCTGAAAAGTATGGACTCTCAAAAATAACATTGGACGAAATAAATGGTGAGATAAAAGCCGTAAGGGATGCAAAAAATAATTCTTGACACAAATGTTATTGTTTCCGCATTAATATCCCATTCTGTTCCTTCAAAAATATTATACGAGTTGGTATTAACGCAAAAAGTATCAACTTGCTTATCGGTTGAAATATATTCGGAATACACTGAAGTAATGAACAGAGACAAGTTTAGTAATTTTCCTGATTTCAAATCTAAAGCAAACATAGTACTAAACCGGCTTCGTGAAATATCAACCTTTTATCGTGCAACCCGAACAATAGAGATTTTGACAGATACAAGCGATAATAAATTTTTAGAATTAGCTGCAGTTAGTTCGGCAGACTTTTTAATAACAGGGAACATTCTTGATTTTGCACTGAACGAATTTGAGTATACAAAAATATTAACTCCAAGAGAATATTGGGATAATTATAAACCTTAAACTTCCCAACAATTTGTTATTTTACTACTACTTCGGCAATTGCAGATTGCAAGCCCTGCGCCGATATTACAATGGAAGTTTTTCCGGGCTTTAGGCCTTTTATCATGGCAAGCAACATTCCTTTGCAGGCATTATGTTTGCTGTCTTTCATTGAGCCAATATCAGCGGGATAGCCATTGTCCATACCCTCCACTACGGCCGGCCCTGCAATATTTATCTTAACGAGGTTATCCGCTTCGGGTACTAAGTTGCCGTCCTTATCCAAAACACGAATGGTAATAAACGACAGCTCATCGGTTTTAGAATCAATTATTTTATTTTGCACTAATGCTTCCAATTTATAAGCTTTGCCCGCAGTACGAACAATTTGTTCCAGCACTTTTACATTGTTCCTGTAAGATATGGCTTTTAGCTCGCCCGGCTGGTAAGGCACCTGCCACGTTACATGAAAGGACGAATCATCTTTTCTTTTCCTGCCTAAAGATCTGCCGTTTAAAAATAGTGCTACTTCATCTGCATTGTTATAATATACTTTAACATCAATCCGCTGGCCCTGTTCCCAGTTCCAGTGCGGCGCAATATGTAATACAGGCTGCTCTGTCCATTCGCTCTGATACATATAGTACACATCCTTAGGAAAGCCTGCCATATCAATGATCCCATAGTAAGAACTGCGCGCAGGGTAAGGATAAGGGACCGGCTCTCCTAAAAAGTCAAATCCGCTCCATATAAACAGCCCGGATACATATTTATATTTTTTCACCTGCCGCCAGTTATTTTCGTGCGTGGTGCCCCAATATGCCGCAACATTATCATAGGCAGAAACCGTATAATCCGCATTACCATTTTCAACATATTTGAGTTTTGATGAAGAAGGCCAGAGGCGTAAGGAATCAGCCGGCATGTCGTAATGACCGCGGCTGGCTAACCCGGAAACATTTTCAGAAGCGATCATTTTTACACCCGGATAATTTTTCTGAAAGTCAGCATAAGCATCGATCTTATAATTGATGCCAACGATATCCAGGGCGCCTGACTGGTAAATATAATTTTTGGCCGGATCGCTTTCGCTCAACGCACAGGTGACAGGTCTTGTTGTATCGTTATCCTTTACAATTTTCACTAATTGCTTTGTCAGGGTAATACCGGTTGAATCGAACTGCTCCCTTATTTCGTTCCCGATGCTCCACATTATTACTGACGGGTGATTTCTATCCCTGCGCACCATATTTTCCAGGTCCTTCTGATGCCATTCAGGGAAATCGCTGTAATAATCGTATTTGTTTTTTTTCTTCGCCCACATATCAAACGCTTCATCCATTACCAGGAAGCCCATTTCATCGCAAAGGTCCAGGAGCTGTGGCGCCGGCGGATTATGAGCCATGCGAATGGCGTTAACTCCCATTTCCTTTAATATCCTTAACTGGCGCCTGGCAGCCGATATATTGAAAGCGGCGCCCAATGCGCCTAAATCGTGATGCTGGCATACCCCTAATATTTTTAAAGGTATTCCGTTCAGTGAAAAACCATCATCGACATCGAAATTAAAATAGCGAATACCAAAACGCGCAGTATAAGTATCTGCTAATTTGTTATCCTGATAGACCTCTGTAACCAGCCGGTACAGGTAAGGATCTGCAACGGACCATAAATGAGGTTCTGAAACATTTACGGATTGGGTATAGGCGCCATTAATATGATCAGCATTTTTGATAACCGCAATTTCTTTTCCTGTCGCATTATATATTTTTGAAACAAGCTGCACAGGGCCATTACCATAACGCTCCAGGTTTGTATTGATCTGCACAACCGCACGGTGCTGGTCAATATGGGGCGTGGTAACAAACAGGCCCCATTCTGTTATTGCAGTTTTACCGGTGATCAATAATCGTACATTCCTGTAAATACCCGAACCGGAATACCAGCGGGAATTGGGTTGCTGCGAATTATCAACTTTAACAGCAATAATATTTTGCTGACCGGCAGGTTTGAGCCAGGAAGTTAATTCATACCTGAATGAAGTGTACCCGTAAGGCCATTTACCCAGATAATGCCCGTTGATCCATACTTCACTATTCCGGTAAATGCCATCAAATTCTATATATACTTTTTTGCCGGTACTGTTTGTTATAAAAGCTTTCCTGTACCAGCCAATACCTCCGGGTAAAGCGCCGCCTGCATTTCCGGCAGCCCATACAGAATCAAAGCGCCCTTCAATGCTCCAGTCATGTGGCAGATCAATCCGCCGCCAGGCCGCATCATTAAACTTTTCGCTTTTATAATTGCTGTTATCATCTAAAATAAATTTCCATCCTTTATTAAAATTAATAACAGTGCGTTGTGCAAAAATGTAACTGCACGCTAACAGATATCCAAAAAGTATAACTATTTTTTTCATTTTTTAATTAACCCGGCTGGTCAGACCGGGAAATTGTTTGAACCATTAAGAAATTAAGGCCATTAAGATTAAAAACCTTATGGCTTCTTTCTCATTCAGGTAATTCCCTGAAATATTCATTCACAAAAGGTTTCATTGATTTAATAATAATGCAATCATTTACCAGTAAATCCAATCTAAGTTCAGTATCCATAATTATATCTGCATAAAAAACAGGTACAATAACCTGCTGACTCACTTTATATCCTTTTTGGATAAGTTCATATTTTAGACATTTTTCATATACACTTTCCAGCAAACCAGGGCCAAGCGCCTTATGCACTTTTATTGCGCATCCGGTGATTTGATAAGACAGTTGGGTTATTTCTTTTTTTGTCATATCTATATTTTTAAGCTAAAAATATTGAAAACCATTAAGAAGTTAAGATGAGTTAAGAGCCAAATCTTAATGTTCCTTAATGCCTTAATGGTTCTTAAAACTTTAATGGTTTTTCATTTTTAAACTCTTTTGAAGTGGAGACCGCTATTCCCCTGTTATCTTTTTCATCAACTGCACAATAAAAATGATATACAATCCCATTATGTTTTAGCACAAAAGATTTATGCGCATACTTTTTATCGATGTCTGTTGATGAATGAATCAGATCAGCCCCGTCCCAATCAGTCCAGTTAACCAGATCGTAAGAACAGGCGAAACGATTAAAAGCATCTGTTCTTCCTTTCCAGAACGCACCAAAATAAAACATTACCCAAACATCGCCTATTTTCTGGATCATCGGATCGCCGGTAATACCCTGTGAGTGATGCATTACGGGCTCTTTCAGATACCTGCTCCAATGTACCATATCATTGGAAACAGCCATACCGATCCGTTCATACCACCGCGTTTTTTTATTATCTGGCAACGAATCGCCAACCGCGTTGTAATACATAATAAACTGATATCCCGTTTTGCCGGCGCGATCCTCAATTACATAACTTTTGAAAAGTTTATTCCTGTTTTCCCACCAGCGAGTGTCCTTGTCTGCCGAGCTTAAAACAGGCGATGGTAACCGGTTCCACTCAAAAGCGGTAACAGGTTTTTTTGTTGTGTATGCCATGCCAATGGATAATGGTTCCGGTTCGTATCCTTTAGCAGAACCTCCAAAATAGGAAATCCAGTATTTACCTTTATATTTTTTCAGCTTATACGATCCTGCCCATTTTGTATCTACCAACGCGTTATAGCCTGCTTTCTGACTGGCGTCCCACCCCGAATCGCTAAACGACATTTGTTTGCCCAGGTTTTTCCAATGCAATAAGTCTTTGCTGCTGGCGAGCCAGGTTTCATAACCTGTTCCGTCAAAAGCGATATACGTCATGTACCAGGCATTACGGAATCTGTAAATAGTAGGACAGTCAACTTTTTTATCCTTTCCAGGAGGTAATAATAACAATCCATATTTATAAGGGGTTTTTACTTCTTCATAAATCTTTTGCATTATGGTTTCCGGCACGTGCTGCGAAAATGCTTTTGTAATAGCCAGGAATGTTATCATTATTAAAATACTCTTTTTTTTCATTTATATTATTTAAACTTATTTTTCAACCACATAGGCAAATATTAATTACATAGAATGAGGTACAATTAATAGGTATCGTTATAAGAAAACAAGAGCTTGTATCAAAAGTCCGATTAGTTGTCATATTGAGGCACAAATAATTGCAGATCAAGTCCTTTGAAATGACAGTTAAAAAAGGTTCGTCATTTCGATTGGAGCGAAGCGGAAAGAGAAATCTACCGGGCGGCAGACAGGTCTGCTCAGGTTGGTAAGATTTCTCCCTGCAGTCGAAATGACGGGAATTAATATACTCATTTACAATTATTTAAGATATGTATCATTAAGAGCTTGCCGAAGTATTAACAACCAAGCATTAGCCTTCGTTAATCCCGATAGTTCTCGGGGCTACTTGTGATGCCATATTCTCTTCTTTCTAAATCTATGAATCTATGTGACTTCATTTTAAAAAATTAAGCAAGTGTGTTTTATAATTTATTTACTGTAAAAGTATAAGCGCCTGAACCGATATTAACAGGAGCTTTTTTGTATTCATTGGGAAAATGAACAATCGCTTTTGTGTTGGGCGGTATCACAACTTTTAGCTCAAACTGCTCATTGCTTCTTTTCCATGCTACCGATATCAAACCATTTATTGAGCGATAATCCGCTCTTGCTTCTTTGATGTCTCCGACAGGCTGGGGGCATATTTCAATATCGCTGAAAGCCACCGATCCGGCAGCCTGTTTGATGCCGCACAGGCCGGCATAAAACCATTCCATCAAATGTCCCAGCATAAAATGGTTATTAGAAACATTAGGATAGGCCTGCCATGATTCTGTTAAAGCAGTCGCACCCTGGGCCAACTGATAACCGTAGCCCGGGACGTCGCTTCTATTATTCATTGCAAAGATCACATCGCTTCTTCCTGCATCTTCAAGGGCTTTTAAAACATACCGGTAGCCAATATCTCCCGCGGTTAAAGCATTCCCGCGATGCTGTATATCTGCAACCAGATTGTCCAACACTTCTTTTCTAAATCGTTCTTCTGTAAGATCACAATATAATGCCATCGCGTTTGCCGTCTGGCTTCCGGTAGCATATTGTTTTGTGTGTATATCAAAAAACTTTTCATTGAAAGACGCTTTAACGGACTTTCCTAAAGTTTGATATAACTGAATATCTTTCCGAATGTTCAAAACCGTTGCGGCCTTTTCTAAAATAGTGATGTCGTAATAATACATTGCAGTTGCCGTAACACCAGGTGGTGTAAGCTGTGCAACACCGGGCCTGTTCGGACCAATATCAAACCAATCACCCAGTCCGTGCGATAAAATATTTCCCGTGGATTTATTTTTAAGATAACCAACATACCGCTTCATCATATTATAGGCAGATCGTAAAGTGCTTTTATCGCCATACCACAGGTAATGATACCAGGGCAGGATCACGGCTGCGCTGCCCCATTCCGGCGATTCGTCAAAGGGCGCGGTGAATACGGTGAACTCAGGAGCTATTTCCGGAATCTTTCCATCCGGGTATTGCGCCTGCATCATGTCCACAATTATTTTCCGGTTAAGCGCTGCAACATCATAATTATACTGTACTGAGCTTCCCATCAGGTGGGTTTGCTCCAGCCAGCCCAGCTTTTCCCGGTGCGGACAATCGGTAAAAAGACTTACTGTATTACTTTTTATAGCCCATTTTATCAGTTCATTTGTTTTATTAAAAAGCGGATTTGAATTAGTGAATACACCTGTCTCCGGAGCTGCATTTCTTATGTGCAATCCGTTAATGCCTTTAATTAAGGTTGTGCTTTTCGAAACCGTTTCTTTTTCGGGAACAGCTCCTTTCACTTGCAGATACCTGAACCCGTAATAAGAGAACCGTGGCTGCCATGTTTCGATGCCATTTCCTTTTAGAATATAGGTGTAACAATGTGGCCCGCCACTCCCCTTTTGGTTGGCAGATCCGTCTTCGTTTACCAATTCAGCGGGAATGATCTCTACGGTGTCACCTTTGTTTCCCTGCACTTCAATGGCAGGTATGCCCGAAAAGTTCTGGCCAAGATCAAAGATCCATGAGCTATCGGCTAATTGCTTTCTGGTAATCGGCTCGAATGATTCCATTACTTTTACCGGCTCTGCAATTTGAGATTGGAGCAGCGGCGGCCCCGAAGTTTCAATAACAGCTTTCCAGTCCGTGTCATCAAAATTTATTTTATCCCAACCCGGCTGCTCCCTGTTTGCATCATAATCTTCTCCTCCGTAAATGCTTGAAAATAGGACGGGCGACGGCGCGGTCTTCCAGGATTCATTTGTTATAATATTTTCTGAGCTGCCATCTTTATACTGTATTACTATCCTGGCGATCAGCTTCGGATATCCATAAGCTCCTGTCATTTTTCGATAACGCGCTCCCGGTATATAATAGAACCCGTTTCCTACAATAAATCCTGCTGCATTTTTTCCCTTCGTTACCTGGTCCGTTATATCAAAAGTTACATATTGAGCATGTTTGGAATATTGTGTCCAGCCCGGATCCAGAAAATGATCGGCAATTTTTTTTCCGTTTACGTTCATTTCAAACTGGCCCAGGCCACATACAAAAGCAGTGACATTTTTTATTTCCTTTTTTATTTCAAATTCTTTACGAAACAAGGGCAGTATATCCGGCCTTTTTCCCCAGGCTTTTTTCCCGTTTCCATGCTGTAAAGGTATATACGTATTGCTGTCCGGTAACACCTCATAAGCAATCCATTTAGCCTGCATCCAGTCTGAAGACTGTAACAGGCCCATTTGCCAGTAGCTGATATCGCTGAAAACAGATGGTCGTCCTTTTGTGTCCCAGATCATTATTTTCCAGTAATATTTCTTTGCAGAGATCAATGGCTTGCCTGCATAGCTAATGCATACATTTGCGGCAGCGTTCACTTTTTTTGAATCCCAGATGTTGCCATTGTTTTTTGTGAGCTGTAATGAATCATCTGCTACCAGTATGCGATAGGCCGCCTGCCTGATATTTTTAAGATCTGATTGGATTTCCCAGCTTAGGGAAGGATGTTTGTCATCCACACCCAGAGGATTTACACGATAATTGCACCTTGCATTTGCCACACGGAGCGTTTGCGCAGTGATAGTATGCTGTATGCAAAAAGCGATCAAAAAAAATATTGTTCTTTTCATAATTGTATAACCTCTTATTGTATGTCAATACCGGAAATGATCAGCCCATCCGCATTTTTTGTAAGCAACCGTACCTGGTAATGGCCTGCATTAATCATGCTGCCCGTATTTACTGTTGCGTAATTCCATTTGCCGGCGCCTGTTAACTTAAATGTTACCGGCGCCTCTAACATCCTGTTATTACGGGTATCATATAATTGGACACTACCTGTTCTGTCCGTTTGCAAAGGATTATTGTATTTCACCGTAATCGAGTACACATCTGCCACCCCCGTTGTTACCGGCCATGAGATGGAGACCTGGTCATTGGTTTTCACTACTGTTCTCTCGCTGCCGGTAACCAGCTCTTTAGCAACTCCTGCGCTTAATACCGCTACATCACTTTTATAAGAAGTCGTTGGCTTCAGATCGTAGGCCGGTTGCATATTTACTGCCGGCAACACAGCAACCAGCCAATCTTCAGCATCGTCAAATCTAAACTGATGACCTGCTTCAAATCGTTTTTTATATACCGTATATTTTGTACCCCCATTCTCATCTGTAACAATATAGGTATTTGTATTTTCAAAATCTTTTAAGGCCGCGGGTTTTTGCAATTGTGTATTGATGCCAATATATACGTCTGAACCAAGCGTTATTTTAAAGTTCAGGATCTCATTTTTCGCCGGAGCCTGCAGCCATTCAGCGCCAAATAAGGCAGCAGGCAATTCATTTATAAAAACATTCTTATCTGTGAAAACTTTATCTCCAATATCCATCCAAAACTGTATCTGCGGGTCAAATCCAGACAATTCAATATTATTGAACGCCCCTGCTGCCCTGGTACGGATCTTTGATCTTACCGAAATGGCTGAAATGATAGCCTGGCCGGCTTTTACTTCCGGGAAATCAATGATCAGTATACCGCCGGTTACCTTACAGGGAATGGATTTTTTAAGGGCATGGTTGTTTCCGGCTTCTTTCCAGATATCTAAATCATCTACAACTGTTTTACCATTAAAAGCCACATCAAATATGCGCATCCCGCTGGCGTCTGTACCACCGCCCACTCCAAGCCAGGGTTCCATAAAATACAGGTCTACAATATAATTGCCGTCTTTTAAAGGAAATTCAAATTTTAATTGATCCCGGCCATAACGAAAGGTCTGGAACAAGGACCAGTCTTTAGTTCCTTTAACCGGAGTAAATATGCGCCGTTGCGATGCAAAGGCAAAAGGCATTCCGGGAAAATCCGCGGTCCACGACCTGCTGCCCTGGTAGTAGCTGCGACCGGTGACAGCCGGATCCGGTACCTGGTTATCACAGATCCACTGGCCACCATAAGTGTCTAGATAATTAGTACCCCCACAATTGAAACGGTACACATACTGATATCCTTTCTCCGGTTTTAAAACATCAGTTGTAGCACTATACAACTTATTAAAGCCGGGCGATTGTGGTAAATGAAATAATACCATCGTATCCCTTGCCACGGCTTTCCCGTTTACATAACCTACGGCATACAATACATTATATTTTATATTTACTTCATCCCATTGAAAATGGGTGCCAATACCGTTTTGTTTTTTCTTACCTAATGAGGCATTATTGATATCATTAAACAACTCTACTTCATCACAATTGGAGTACACAATGATCGAATCTTTAATGCCTGGCAGCATCCACCGGTTGGGCCAGGTATGTGACGCGATATAAACCATCGGCGAGGTATGCGCGGATACGTAATTACTCCGGAACATATAATACACATCTGTCGGCTCTTCCCAGGGAGTGAGCAGGCCCTTATAATTAACAGGCCCCACACGATCCAATTCGCGCAGTCCTTCTCCTCCCTGTACGCGACCCGGGTTATCATGCGAAGTTAATAACCAGAAGAAATGCCCGGCCACACTGTCTTTCACCGATTCGGCCAGGCGGATCTTTTTTTCCATCAGTTGGGTAAACCTATCTTCACTTACGGGACCATTTTGTTGAAAACCACCTTCGGAATGCAGATCCAGCGTGCGCCAGGCTCCGTATTCACCTACTAATACCTGCTTTTTTAAATCATCGCCATAAGTGTCCGGGTTACCTCCATAGGTGCCTGTCCAGTTCTGAGGCACATCCCAGTCGGTTCCCTGCCCGCCATTGCAGGTAGTTACCAATCTTTGTGCGGAAGCTGTAGGGTCCAGATCCCGTATAAGCTGTGTACATTCTTTAGCAAAAGATTCGGGTAACTTACTTTCATTTTGAAGTCCCCATAAAATAACAGCGGGATCATTTCTCCGTTCTATAACCCAGTCTTTTAAAAGCGCTAAAAAATTTTCTTTAAATTCAGGTGTATCATACCAGATATGTGCGGAGAACTGTGTCCACCAAAGGATGCCCTGTTCATCGCACAACCGGCCATACAGTAAATTATGAGGCTGGTGTGCATCACGCAGCGCATTGAAACCCGCGCTGCGTAACCATTTGAAACGGGACCGTATCTGCTCCTGCGAAAAAGCATGACTTTGCCCCAACAGATGCTCATATTCTGCCACGCCATTTATAAAAACAGGTTTTCCATTCAGGTAAAACTGGTTCGTAGCAGTATGCCAGTTAATAGTCCTGAAACCAAAATCAGTTACCAGTTCATCCACCGTTTTATGATTAATCTGAATGGTAGTTTTAATTTTATATAAATATGGATTTTCCACCGACCATAGAACAGGATTATTAATCAATACATCTCTACCCGAAATAACAACCGAGTCAAAGCCTTTTAAACGATAGCTTTTGCTGATCTTTCCTATCAGCCTGCTGTTGCTGTCCAACACCTCATTCAGTATGGTTATATTTTTATCAGCGGCTGAAGCATAATTTTTAATGCTTACATCTATATTCAGCAACGAACGGCCAGGCTGTACATTGGCCCAGGCGTGTACACCGAATGGCTGAATGCGCACCTCGTTGGTGACAATTAAATGTACCGGGCGAAAAATGCCCATTGGTTGAGAACCTTCGCTAAAACCACGCTCATCGCTGCATCCTCCGCACACCCAGGGCAGATCTTTAATAAAAGGAGGATGCCACGCACGAACGGCCAGTATATTTTCCGCACCGTTTGCCTTGATAACATCGGTTACATCAATCGTAAAAGTGGTTCTGCCCCCGGCATGCTCGCCAACTTTTTTTTCATTAAGATAAACAGTAGCATAAGATCCTACCCCTTCAAAAAACAGAAAATATCTTTTACCTTTTTCAACCCGCTTTATGAAAAATATTTTTCTATACCATGCATCGCCATGTTTATTGCCATGTAGCAAACGACGGTATCCGTAATAATCATCCCAGTTATGAGGCACATTTACCTGCTTCCAGTTTTTATCATTAATATTTTTTTGAAATGCAGGCGCAACAGGGTTTTCATCATTTCCTGCAGTTGTTTTCCAGTCTTCATCAAGATTAATATCCTGCCTCACCGTCCCGGAAGATATCTGAGCGTTGCCGACAGCAGCGTAAAGCAGGAGGATAACGCAAAGCCTCACTCCTGTCCCTGCTCGGGAGAAGAGGATGATTTTGCTAAGAAAAATACGTAATAATTTTTTATAACTGCTGAAGCGATCCATTAAATTGGTAGGTATTGCCGCTATTTGTTGAAATATTGATGCGCTTATTTTTATAGAGTAGTTTCAAAGGCTCACCGGCATTGGATTTTACCGCCAATGATTCCAACGCGCCTTTATTCCATTTGATGTCTAAAACAAATCCGCCCCTGGCACAAATGCCTTTTATCTCTCCGTCGGGCAGTGCATCAGGTAAGGCCGGTAATAATTCAATTGTTCCGGTATGGCTTTGTACCAGCATCTCGCCCACACCTGCCGCCGCTCCAAAGTTGCCGTCAATCTGGAATGGCGGATGAGCATCAAACAAATTAGTATAACTGCCTGCTCCTCCGTTTGCCGGCCTCAACAGCATTTGGATCATTTTATAAGTATGATTGCCATCCTTAAATCTTGCCCAAAGATTTATTTTCCATGCCAGGCTCCACCCTGTTGCTTCATCACCGCGATAGATAAGGGATTGTCTTGCCGCCTTCATTAAATCAGGAGTATGCTCCCAATTGATCTCTGTTCCGGGATATACGCCCCATAAATGCGATACATGACGGTGTTTGTCTTTTGGATCATCAACATCCTGCATCCACTCCTGCAATTGTCCGTATTTGCCGATTTGATTGGGCGCTACCTGGTCATACTTTTTTATTAAGGTATCCCGCAATGTTGCATCGGTATTTAAAATTTGGCCGGCCGCTATTACGCTTTTAAAAAGATTTCTTATGATCTGGTGATCCATGGTCGGGCCTGCTACCAGTCCGCCATGTTCCGGAGAATTAGACGGTGCGCTGACCAGATAGCCGGTTACAGGATCCCTGGTCAGAAAACTATTGAAAAATAACGCAGCATTTTTCATTATGGGATAGGCTGTATCTTTCAGAAAAGCTTTATCCTGTGTAAACAGGTAATGCTGCCATAACTGATCACAAAGCCAGGCGCCACCGGTTACCCATATACCATGGTTAGAGGCATTAATAGGCGCTGTTCCCCGCCACAGGTCTGTATTATGATGCAATACCCAACCGGGAGCGTTATAATATTCCCTGGCAGTTTTACTTCCTGTAACAGACAATTCTCTGATCATTTGAAATAAAGGCTGTTCCATTGGCGAAAGATGCAGCAGGTCTGCAGGCCAGTAATTCATTTCTAGGTTGATATTAGTAGTGTACTTGCTGCCCCAGGGTGGCGATAATAAGTCATTCCAGATACCCTGCAGGTTAGCCGGTTGTGTGCCGGGACGTGAACTGCTGATCAGCAGGTAACGACCATATTGCACATACAACGCCAGGAAAGAAGGATCATTTGAGGTAGCAAACTGTTTTAAGCGTTGATCAGTTGGTGCCTGATCCATTGAAGCCTTCCCGGTTGAAGATCCGAGCGAAATGGAGAAAGTGTTAAAATATTTTTGATACTCCTCTATATGAGCGGCTCTTAGCTGCTGAAATGTTTTACGTCCGCTTTTTGATATGGTGGCAGCAGCAAGTTTGTCCGGATCAGCAGAAACATCTTTATAATTTTTAAAATTCGTATTTGCAGAAAGATACACTGTTGCCTCATCTGCCCTGTTTATAACGATCTTATTATCTTCAACCAATACGGTTCCTCCTTTTACATTTACAGATAAAAATGCGCTGCCTTTTAAGGCGCCATCTTTTACTTTTATTCTTAGCGCAATGGTTTGCTTGTTTATTACCGATACATCAAATGTTTTATGAGGACTGTTCAAGGCGGCTTCGAAACTTATGCTGGATGCCTTGTCAGCTGTAAAGTGAGCAGCCAGCACCTGATCGGGGGCGCTGGCTATATACTCCCGTTTATAGCTTACCCCTTTTGACACATAGGTTACGGATGCAACTGCATCGGAAATATCCAGAGAGCGTTTGTAACCCGAAATATCTGCGCTGTTCTGATTAAATAAAAAATGGATATCCCCGAAAGGCTGGTATGCAGCCTGGTATTGGCCCACAGCCGGCACATTATTATCCTGCACAAAATATTTCCATTGCCCGTTCAGAGGAACCAGGATGTTGTCCTGCATGGAGCGGCGCAAGCCTATTTGCTTGGTAGTATCCTTATATCCGAGTAATCCTCCTTTGCCATTATAGTTCAGCACCAGTATGGCTATGGTATTTGTTCCTTTTTTTAACATCCCGGCCGGGATGTTATATTGTCTTTCTTTATCATCGTTCTGGCTACCTATTAGTGTGCCGTTGAGATAAGTGAGGTCTTTGTTTGCAATTTTGTTCAGATCAAGCAGTAAAGCTTTGCCTGCGTACGCATCCGGCAGCACGAAGGTTTTTCTGAACCACACTGCTCCGTCCATACCTTCCATTCCGGCAGCCTCCCAGCCATCATAAGCAGGCATATTAATTTCCTTCCAGCTCTTATCATTATATAAAATCTGCGAAGGATTGTTTTTGAGCTTTAAAACGGACAAGACCTTATTTTCCCAGGCCCGGCGATCTCCATCCGCAGATCTTAATCCCATAAACTCGCGACCGGCAAGGTCTTCTGCTTCTTTTTGCCTGCCGGCAAATAATAATGTTCTTATTGTATCTAAATATTGATAGGCGCCTCGTTTATTATAATCACGGGGACCGCCTGTCCATAAGGTTTCTTCGTTAAACTGTATATGATCATCGTTAATACCGCCAAAGAGCATGGCTCCCAGTCTGCCATTGCCAACAGGTAATGCTTCCGTCCAGGTAGCAGCAGGTTTATCATACCAAAGTGTAAGATCCTGTGCATTTGCTAAATGAACTATACACATCAGGCACATGCATACGAGTAATTTTTTCATTTTTGTAGTCATTTATATAGCTTTCCCGTTTAATATATTTTTTGCAGAGGCTCATCAAAGAGCTTTCCAAATTCAGTTCTTGCAAAACATATTCTATCCTTATTCAAACAGCCAATCAACCTGTTTCCTGTTACCGCTTTCATATAACCCGGCATCATAAACCGGTAAGGGCGCGTCTTCTTCTATAAAACCTAATATTAATGCAACGCCTTTAGCCAGTTTTAGCGTATTATTACCTGCTTTAAAATCGTAACTATGTATATGTAACTGCGGAAGCCCGGGAATGATCATTGCATTTGCAATTCTGGTATCAGCCTGGCCATAGTCGTTGGCACTGGCATTAGTTTCCAGTTCAGGCTCTTTCAAATAAGTGGTGTCTGCAGAAAAAGCTGCTTTTTGCGGTTTGAAAAAACCCACCAAAACTTTCACCGGTTTTCTATTTGTAAAATTGATCTGGCTTCCTTCTTTCACCTGTTTGAAATAATGAGTTTGGATGCCTCTTAATCCTTTTAACTCTTTTGCATAAGCGCGTATAACCACATTGGTATCGGCAAAAGGCTGGGAAAGACTGTCGATGGTGTAGAAACGATACCCGCCGGATATTTCTACTTCTGCATTTTTTAAAATAATAATATTTTTCGCAGCGCCAGGCTTTATCTGTTTCAGCGAATCAATCTTAGAATGGAAGGTATTCAGTTCGGTTCTGAACACCGGAAGCATTTCCTGCCAGGTCTTATATTTGGCTCCTGCCCCGGATAGCGGGATCTTTCGCTGCCCCGTTTGCATACTATTGGCATACAGGTACGTTCCTTTTGTAAGATCAACGAGCTTTTTGTACCAGGCTACGCTTTGTTGTAACAAGGGTAATGCTTTTTCGAGGTCCCGGATATCGTTTGAATATTTATATTTTAATACCAGCAACGCGGCTTCTGCTTTATAGGCAAAATGGTAGGCAAGCGCCTGGTAACAATAAGCATCGTTTTTTATGCGCTCAAATTCATCCCTGTTCCTGATTACTGTTTTTGCAGCAGCGCTGATAGCCGCTACTGCTTTGTCTCCATGTGCCTTTACTTCATTGATAACCATAACCGGCGTTTCTCCGGTATGCAACTGATGTGTCCACTCTTTGTCGGCGTATTCCGCTAAGGACTCTCCTGCCGGGCTCTCGGATTCATACAATAAAGTAAATAATCCATACCGGTAAGGATTGATCAATTGGGTCATCAGCATGCCCAGGTTTAAGGTCTGGCGGTTCCCGTCTGTAATACCAAATCTTCTCAGGAGTTTAGGAGATATCTGGCCGCTCTCATTATAGAATTGTAAAATATTTTCTGCACTGTTTATGCTCATGCCGAACCTTTCAGCCAGCGAAGCAGCCCAGTATCTGTTTTCTGCAGCGCTGTCCCTGTTGGCTTTCCAGGCATAGCGGCTCCAGGCTTTATACCATATCCAGTCCCGCTCAATTTGCAACAGCCGTTTGCCGCCTGCTATGCTGTCAGCCGTATAAGGCCAGTCCCAGTAAGATGCCTGGGGATACAGGTGCAATCCGTTACCGCCCATTACTTCGTGCATGCCGGTTACCGATCGGCGGATAAAATCTGTGGCGCCATAACGAAAAGGTTCCAGGTTTGCCAGGATATGCACATTCTCGATCTGTACACTTCCCAGTTTACTTAACGACTGATGCAATTCGGCCCAAGCACCACGCGGCCTTTCAAATGTTAAAGCCTCGCCGTTGAATTTTGCCTCGGTGTATAAATTCTTATAGAGGGGAAGCGCTGCTTTCATTACCGAAGGGGCATCGGTATCGTGCGCGCGCAATACGATCGGAGGTTCCGCCACGGCGGACAAGTCTTCTTTCTTAGCCAAAGCTTTTAACCCATCCTGTACTCCCGGAATAATTGTTTTGGTGAACCATTCAATATCATCATTGCCCACGCCTTCCATTGCTTCGCCCAGGCAAACCATTAAACCGACATTGGGATACTTTTCTACAAAAGCTGCAATGGATTTGCGGGTATAATCTGCAATGATGGGGATGATCGGCCTTTCACGCTCCTGTGTTTTCAGGTGATTCCTTTCAGCAAAAGGTTTTGATACAATAATATTGTAAAACATCTGTATTACCCAAATACCGCGTTTGTCCGCCTCTGTTGTCAGAAAATTATAGATGTCCTCATTCTTTTTAAAGGTTGCCTCATCCACTTCCACCGCATAAGGATAGTCTTTCAATTTTACCAGAGAAGCAAAAGGATGGCCGTTCCACAAATACAAAGAGTTCATGCGGTTGCTTACCATAGAATCCAGCACCTGCAACCACAATTTTTTATCATAGAACCAGGGAAAAGTTTCGGGCGTATAGGGGTATTCGTACACTGTTCTGCCCGGCAGATAATAAGGCTTTTGCAAGCCAATGCATTGGCCGCGCAGCACCATTTCTGGGGCATCGCTGATATTTATGCCGGAGAGGAGCGTTTTATTTTGTCGCACCATATCAGCCAGCTTCAGCAGGCCGTACAAAGCCCCCGAAGCATCAGCAGCCGATATATTTATATTACTGTTGTTGGCGGAAATAATAAATCCCTCTTTCTTTATAGCCGCATTTTCATTTACATTAATAATAATATTTTTATTCCCGGAAGTATTTTTACCGTTTATAACGCTTGTTTGGTATTTATAATGATCAAGTGTTTTCTTTAAACGGTCAATGCCATAATCAATACGGGGAGCAGTATGCACGGGTTTCAGGATCGCAATTTTTTGAAGTCCCTGCTGCGCTGGCAAAGCATTTGTATATACAGAAAAGAGAAAAAATGAAAAATACCGAAACCTCATTACACTTATTGATTTTTTTGTAGAAATTCAGACGGCAGTGCACCACCTTTTTCGCTGTCTTTGTAAGCAGCTTCCACACAGGCCATTGTTTCAAAAGCATCAGTGATATCATTTTCTGTTTTTGCAATGAGCCCCTTCTTTACCAATTGCATTTGTTCCATAGTGCCAATGAACGCGTGCGGAAACCAGGTACCTTCAATAGTTTTTTCTTTCCATGACGCTTCCTCTTTAGCATTTAGTGTTATATATTGAAAAGAATCGGGCACGCCGTGAGGGTAATCAATCAATGCGCCGAACCCGATCTTTATAGCTCCCTTAGTGCCCTCTATTTTTACGTACGATTGCTGATTTTTATATCCGTAATGATGATTATGATTTGTATGAATAGTTGCACGCAGCAGGTCGCCATAATCCATAATAATATTGGTACGAACGGACGCGAGCTGCACCGACTGAGGATGCTTAAAAGTGCGGGCAAATATTCTGTCCGGCGTTCCCAGAAATGATCTGATCAGATCTACATAGTGTACACTGTGATAATTGATCTCCATCCTTGGTTTGGAGAAAAGGAAGTTCCACAGGTTCCAGGGGGTATACACATTTACATATACTTCAATATCGGTTATATCCCCGATCTCATTATTTGCGATCATTTGTTTTGCCGCTGCTATAAAAGGAGCAAAGCGCATCTGGAAATTGACACCGGCCGTTATCTTTTTTTTGTTTACAAGATCCAGGATGTTTTTTGCTTCTTCAATACTTTCGCCTAAAGGTTTTTGTATAAGCACTGTCGCTCCTTCAGGCAATTGAAGGATCACGTTAATAATTTCTGAGGCCGGCAGTGCAAAATCATAGATAACATCCGTGCCGTTTGCAGTTACCATTTCTTCAACAGACTGATATACTTCAGGTATGTGAAATTGTAGGGCCAGGTGCTTTGCCTTATCCATATTCCTGTTGGTGATCCCTTTCACATGAAAGCCGGCTATTTTATAAGCCGGCAGATGCGCATCGCTCACAATGCCGCCGGCGCCAATAATACATATCGGAATATTAAGCTCTTTCTTTTCAAACATATTAAGTGCCTCCTAAATAATTCCCGTAGGTTAAAACAACTACGGCCATTACCAAAACAATCAATGCAAAGGCAAGCCTGTTCCGGGTTGTCTTTTTTGTTTCCTTCCACTCTCTCAGCACCAAACCCACCAGTGAGCTGAAAAGCACCAGCATGATCATGTGTATGGCCCAGCTTGAAAATTCATACTTTCCTAAATGAGTATGTCCTAATCCGTAAAAGAAAAACTGTCCATACCAAAGCAGGCCTGTAAGCAAAGCCATCACGTAATTTATTTTTAAAGACCCGCTTGTTACGGAAGCATATTCCTTCAGCGTCTTATTCCTTTGATGCAGGTATAAAGTATAAATTAACGTGGTTAAAAAGGCCCCGGAATTCGAAAAAATGTAAACCACATTCACCTGGAAATTACCGGCTCCGTGCTGCGCCGCAATATCTGATATCGGCTTTCCGGCATTGATAGCAAAACCATAAAAAGCCGATAATACACCTGCCAGCAAACATAGCGGCAGCCCTTTTTTAAATGAAAAAACGGCACCTTCTTTCTGAACATCCTTTTCTTTTGATCTCCCGGCTATACCGCATAGGGCAATACCTGCCGCGCCCAGCAATACACCTGCAACAATCCAGGAGCCGCCATTGCCTTTTATTATACTGTACACGGAACCGTCCATTATCGGTGGCACCAGCGTGCCCAGCACACAGGACAATCCCACAGAAATGGCATAGGTAAGGGAGAAGCCGATATACCTGATCGCCATGCCAAATGCGGTGCCGCCAATGCCATAGGCCATACCTAACAAGAACGAATTGAACATAGCTGAAACAGGCGCTTCGGCAAGCACTGTTCCCAGGTGCGGAATGGTGATCCAGGCAACCAGCAGCGGCAGCAATAACCAACATACTGATGCCTGGGCGAGCCAATAGGTTTGCCAGCTCCACCCCCTGATCTTTTTTTCCGGTGTATAGCACATCGATGCTGATGAAGCGCCGATCGCATGAAAAAATATGCCCCAGAATAATTGCATTCGTTATATAATGTTTTATTTCTTTCTGTGCTGGTCAGACCGGGTCACATACACAAAGAGGTTGAGGGTCTGACCCGGAGGGTCAGACCTCCTCAACACTCAAATTATAAAAACCAACTGCGTTGTAATTAAAAACTTTCTCAGCCTCTTTATCATCGAGCAATTCGCTGATGACAGACCTGTAAATATTCCATGTTTCCGTGTACCTTCCTCCAGGTAAACTTACAGGCCAGTCGCCGCCGCAGAAACAACGGTCAGTGCCAAATGCGCTCAAAGCAAATGCTATATAGGGTTTGACATTTTCTGCATTGAAATCTTCTGAACCGGCAGTGGTACCTAATCCCGATATTTTGACATAAAAATTATTATGCTGTGCAGCAGTGTGCATGTATTGTCCCCAGTCGCCAAATCGCTCTTTATTTTTAACCGGGGGTTGGTTCAAATGATCAAAAACCATTTTTAATTCCGGCACTTTTTCGGCAACGCTTAACGCCGTTTTAATATGATCTGCCTTAATGCCCACTATATCGTAAGGTATATTGTGTGCGGCCAGTATTTTAAGGCTCTCTATTACGTCGGGCTGTAATAGCCATTTATCATCAGGTTCATCATGAATGAGGTGCCTTACTCCCTTAAATTTTATTTCCTGTGACTGGAATTGCTGTACCAACCGGCCCGTTTTTAAAGGATCGGTCAGGGGCAGCCATCCAACCACACCCTTTATCCATTCCGTCGCATTTGCCGCTTCAAGCATCAGTTGCGTATCTGCTAAAGAATTATCGGCCTGCACTAACAGCCCCGCTTTAACACCGGCTTCTACCCTATATGGTTCCAATTGATGCAGGTCATATGTTCGTCTTAACAGATCATCGGCATGATGTAACCACTCATACGACGATCTCGTCAGATCCCAGATATGTATATGTGTGTCGATCATCTGAACGTACAGCTGTTCATCAGAACAGGAACATTTTTTATTGCGCATTAAGTTACAATCGTATCTTTTTGCGCCGTGACGTTTAAATTATATTTTTTATCTATTAATTCATTATGCGCTCCCAAAGCGGGCGCTGCAATATTGGTGGCAGGTACCTGACCATCTATTTTAACAGGACCTCTCGTTGTTTTAATGGCAATACCGCTGCTGGTTTTTACGACAATTTCCATGTTCAGGCTTTTATAAGCATCTTCTTCCATCAACTGCTCATACTCTAAAACTCTGGAACACCATATTCCTGCAGGTTCCAGCAAGCCTAGCCAATAAGACGTTGTTTGGGTCAAAAGGTGGCGCGCCAGTACAGATTTTATTTCATCCCTTTTGTCGAACCAATCAGCGCTGTTTGTATAGCGCTCCAGCTCATTGCATTTTATTAATCCGGCCAACTGAATAATATCAGCCATGGCTATGGCTATGTAGTTGTCTTTTGTCTGGTATATACCATAAGGGGCCGGGATATACGCATGTGCCCCGTTTAAAGCGCTTCTTTGAGGCTGCTGATTGCCATCGTTATAATAACAGGTTAATACTTCAAACTGGAAATCGAGCGCGCTTTCTAACATGCTTACTTCTATCAGGCCGCCTTCGCCTGTAAGCCCGCGCTGATATAAAAGCGCCAGGATACCCTGCGCCAGATGTCCCCCGGCAAGAATATCCACCACCGATACGCCCATAGGCGTGGGATTTGAATGACTATTGTTGTTCAGCCAGGTAATGCCTGATACGGATTGTAATAATAAATCCTGACCGGGCAGGTGTTTCCATTCCCCGCTTTTACCATATCCGCTGATGCTGCCATAAATAATGGCTGGATTTAATGCCTTAACTTTTTCATAACCGAAGCCTAACCGTTCCATTACCCCGGGGCGGAAATTATGTATCAGCACGTCTGCTTTTTGAAGCAGTTTCTCTATTTTGGCGATATCACCAGGAGATTTCATGTCAGCCACATAACTTTTTTTGTTACGGTTAATTGCATGAAAAATGGAAGACTCTCCTTCGATGATCACATCCGAAACATACAGCTCTCTGCAGATATCCCCCGTATCCGGCTTTTCAATTTTTATAACTTCGGCGCCAAAATCAGCCAGGCATAATGAGGCAGAAGGCCCCGATAGGAACTGGCTGAAATCAACAACTAATATGTCTTGTAATAGATCCATTTATTTTATCATCTCCTTCCTGATCAGTTCTGTATGCGCTCCCAATAGCGGTGCGGCAACAGCCGCTTTCAATTTTTCTCCGTTGATGCGCATAGGGCTTCGTGTGGTGGTTACCTGCCGGCCATCAGCAGTGCGGATCATCTGTTCCATATCGGCTTCAGTATATCCGTTGCAGCGCTGCAATTCATTCCAGTTTTTTACATCAGAGGCCCACAGGTCTAACGACTGTAAACGTTGCAACCAGAAACCTGTGGTATTTGTTTTCAATACCCGGTCTATGATCGTTTTTATTTCATCGCGTTTTGTAAAAACATCTGCCTGGCTATACTGTTTCAGCGGTTCGCTGTCCAATGCCTGTTGTAAAAGGGTTATATCCATCATTGCCAGCGCAATATAACTGTCTTTTGTTTTATAAATGCCATAAGGAGCGCCTAATAAAGGATTGCCATTATTAACAGCGCTTCTTTTGATACCGTTCTTACTGTGGTAATAAGTGGTGAGCAATTCAAATTGAAAACTGAGTATCGACTCCATCATGCTCAGTTCCATATACGCGCCCTGCTTTGTTTTTTGCCTGCGAATGAGCGCCGCTAATATGCCCTGTACAGCATGAATGCCACATACAGTATCCACCACCGAGAGCCCAAAAGGTACAGGCCCCTCCCCATCATTACCTGTGGTATAGGCAAGGCCCGAAAGAGATTGCAGCAGCAGATCCTGTCCGGGCTTATTTTTCCAGGGGCCCTCTTTACCATAACCGGTGATCTCTGTATAAATGATACTCTTGTTTATCGCTTTTACTGATTTATAGTCCAGCCCTATTTTATTCATCACGCCCGGCCGGAAATTATGGGTCATTACATCGGCCTTCTCTATCAGCTTTTTAACAAGCAGGAGGTCTTCTTGATTTTTTAAATTAGCAACAAAACTTTCTTTATTACGGTTGATCGCATGAAAATTCAATGCATCTTCCCCTATCCAAAGGTTCTTAATCGCCAGTTTCCTGCCCGGATCTCCCCCGTTAGGTCGTTCTATTTTGATTACCCGTGCGCCCAGGTCTGCCAATCTTAATCCTGCTGACGGGCCGGATAGATACTGACTGAATTCAAGAACCAACAAGCCCTTTAGTGGTAATGATGTCATGCAGTGGTTATTATTGATTTTTTAGCTACCGATTGCCGGTAATGTTCGTTTATTTTATGAATAACAGCAAGCGCATCCCCGTTTTTCCCGCTCAGGTATTCCTGAATAGGGATACCCGCCTCATCCTGGAAATGCAAATATCCATGATAGCGGGGCCGCAGGTACCCCCGCTGCATAACGGGTAACAGGTTATTAAAAAAAGAATGGGTCAGCTGGTTATTTAGAGGACTTGTCCAGGCTTTTAAATATCCGGGTTGCCCTTCATTAAAAGTGTAGCCATTGACCTGGCAACCCGGCGAACAAACCATTTCAGCAAATTTCAGGGCATAATCCTTATTTTTTGAAAATGCTGAAACCGATAGGCCGGTACCTCCGATAGTGGTTTTCAATTTTACCCCGGAAAAATCCACCACATCATTATAGATCAAAATATTTGCGGCATAGCCGGACCTTGAATAATTAGAATAACAGTAAGCAAAAGGACAATACCAATACGCATCGGTATTAGCCATTAATTCGGCCACTGCAATCGGATTTTTTTCAAATAGCTGCCGGTCTATACTGCTATACAACTTCCACATGGTTTCTAATGCAGCAACTCCTGTTGCAGCGCTTACAACGGCTTCATTACTGCTGAATGGTGCTTCACCATGCGCTATACAGAACGTATAAAAATTCATCAGCAAGTCAATGGGAATAGCCGGTACCGCTACCCTGCCCGCTTTGGCAAGTTCAAGCACGTCTTCCCAACTTTTCGGTACCGCCACCTGATTAGCTTTTAACAGATCATCCCTGTAGCTGGCGGCGGGTGCGGCCGCATCTATTGCCAAAGCCCATTGATGGCCGGCATAATGATAGCAGCTATGCGATTCACCAACTGAATTTAATAATTGATCCTTTAAATAGGCAGCCGATAAGTAATCATCCAAAGGCAGCACACAATGAGTAGCCGCGGCAGCGCCCACCCACGGATGGTCGATAATCAAAAGATCGTAAGATTCCGTTAATTTCTCGATCGGGTAATCGGCAAATTGCTGCAGACTGCGTTTATCCCATTGCACCCTTACGCCGGGATGTATTTCTGAAAAACGCTGAGCTGCCGCCTGCAAAGGCGTAATACCCCGGCTATGATCCCATGTAATACCTTTAAGCAGTATCTCCGCCATTCGTGTTCTTTTTTTCAACCAATAATAAATGTTCACATACCATTACCAGTTCATTGCGCTGATTGTGCACCTCTAACAGTTCTGTAACTATACCATACTCCGGCTTTTTATGATCCCGCTTATCTTTTATCGTAATAGTTGTTTTAATAGTATCATTAATAAATACAGGTTTTATAAAACGCAGCCTTTCATATCCATACGTCATAGCGGCTTCATTAATCTCTCCTGCAGACAATCCCACTCCCACACTAAAGATAAGTGTACCATGTGCAATCCGTTTTTTGAACGGCTGTGTTTTACACCATTCCTCATCAATATGGTGTGGATAAAAATCCCCGGTTTGCCCGGCATGTAATACGATGTCTGCTTCGGTAATGGTCCGCCCCGTTGTTTTACGGGAATCGCCTATCAGGAATTCTTCAAAATATATTTTTACATTCATAGAACAAGCCTTTAATCGCTTTATCGAAAGTAGTCGATACCTGTAGGGTAAAAAATGGGTTGTTTAACTAATGTGATGGAAAATTTTACTAAGCAAAATCAAAAATTTACTCCCTTTAATTAGCTTATCTTCACTATAAAAATGACTGTCCGATTAAAACGCATCATCTGCTTTTGGCTGATATTACTTTTTTTATTTAAAACAGATACGAAGGCTTACGCACAATCATTGCTGAATCCCATAACAGGCAATTTAAAAATAACAGCCGGGCCTGTATATCGAAACACCAATTTCCACTGGTCCATAGCCGGCACTCCCGAAGGCACCGATCCCGATATTTATTCAGAACTTAAATACAAAAACATAAAAACCGGAGGGTTTAACACTGGTGCCGAATACAGGATCATAAAGGGTCTGGCTATACGATTGCATTACACGAGGCAATATACGTTTAGCGGAAATGCAACGGATATTGACTACGCAGGCGATAACAGAACCGATTATATACCCCCCACTGTTGGCGATACGCTTTTTAAAAGCGATAAGGGCAGTATGCGCGATTTTAATATTGCCCTGAGTTATTACTTTTTAGATAAAGAGCGCCTCAAACTTAATGCAGGCGCTGGCTACAACAGCACGAGGGAATTATTTTATTTACTGGATGATGAAATGCCGGAACTGCGCACCACCTATCGTACCGACTGGAAAGGTCTCCTGCTGTTTTTTGAAAGCGTGGTACAGCCTGTAGAAAAAGTACGTATAGGTTTAGAAATGGCTTACCAGCCTGTAAAATACAGAAGTGTTGCCAACTGGAACCTGCAGGAAGCGTTTGAGCATCCTGTAAGTTTTACGCATTCGGCCCGGGGCACTGCCTGGGATTTCAGCTTTTACGGCGCCTACCGGATCTGTAAAAAATTAAGCGCAGCAATAAGATGGCAAAAGGCGGACTGGCGGACCGGGTACGGTGTTGACAAATTATACCTTACAACCGGTGAAGTGCCTGAAACCCGGATGAATGGTGCTTTTAGGAAAAATAGCGGATGGTTATTGAATATGGAATACGCTTTTTAGCTTATAAAGAGGCTGCTTTTCTTCTCTTCCTGTTTTCCCAGGGAATATAAGCGCCCAATGTTCCCCTGAATCTTTTAAACCTCGTCTTATTCCCGTCCAGATACCTTTAATAATCCCCACTCGCACACTGCATCAATCATATATTGCGAGCAGGCATGCCTACATAATTCAAAGCTCCCTATCTTAAAAACGCGGCAAACGCGGCAATCGAGAAAATGCCAAGATATCCTTTTGCCCACGATTACCATAAAGGGCGCCTTCTGCGTTTCCGCATCCCCCGATTTTTGCGGTAATTTTTCTTCCCATTCATCTACCTCAATTTCCCACGCAATGCCGCAACATGTTTTCAATTCCTTTGTATTTGATATCCCTGCCGATAAATACCAGCCTGCTTTTTTTAACCTCATCCGCCCGCCATTCATTATCCTCTGTAATAGCAAGAATATTGGATACGGACTGAACCAGCATTTTTCGCTCATTGCCTTTTGTCCATACAAATCCTTTCACCCGATAAATATCGTTTGCCTGTAAATTCAAAAAAATCCATAACCGGTTACTGAAAAGATCAAGATCAAACGGCTCATCAAACACGAAGCTTAATGACGCTATATTTTTATGTTGATGCGTTTTGCATTTCGGCTGCACCGCCTGCGGCTCACCGCCCATTGCCGCTGTTTCTTTTACCGGAAGATCATAAGCCGTATTGCTGTCAAAATCATTGCGGATCAGTTGTAAGATATCCTTTAAAGGATAGCCTGCGCTTTTATCCCCTGAAAATATAGTCGCAAACGGGTTAATATTTCTAAGCAGGATTTTCATTTGCGCTACGTATTCCGGGGCGACAGTGTCACATTTATTAATAACGATGATATCGGCAAAAACAATCTGCTTCCGTGCTGCTTCCGTTTCTGTCAGCTCAAACTCAATCAGATGTGCGTCAACAATACATATTACCCGCTCAAGTTGATAACGTTGTTTAACCTGGGAATGAACAATAAAGGGCTGTGCTACTGTAGCAGGATCGGCAATGCCGGTGGTTTCAATGATAAGCTCATCAAATTCACCTTTTCGCTGCCACAATACCCCCAAAAGATCATAAAGATCTTCATTGAGATTGCAGCACAGGCAACCGGCGTTAAATTCAAAAATATTTGCCTCAGAGGCTACTATCAGGCCTGCATCAATGCCCTCTTTACCAAACTCATTTTCTATAATAACAGGCTTTATGTCTTTATTGTAGCTAATAAATTCGTTAAGAAAACTTGTTTTTCCCGCCCCCAGAAAACCGGATATAATAGTTACAGACTTTTTGGCTTCTATACTATGTTTCAGATCGATCATATAAAATTATTTTATAAAAAAGAGTTACAGATTCCTGGGAAAAGGATCAATAAACCTTATTTTCTTATCAAATAAATATTGCTCATCATCCTGCAACAGGCAGCGTTCCAGGTCGGCGATCATTTTATCCTTCTCTATATACTGCCCGATAAAAACGATCTCGTTCATGCGATCGCCCCACTGTTCGTCCCATCGTTTGTGGATCAGCTCCCTGTTATGGCGGTAAGATGGATAGCTCATTCTTTCCAGAAGCGACATGCTGCACCACCAAACTCCTGCCTGCTCCAGGTTTGAGGACCCGCCCGCTTGGGAAAAGTTGATGGCATCATTGGGCCGGGAAGCCAGCCAGAAAAGGCCTTTGGCACGTATAACTGCCTGGGGATAATCCCTGTTCAGGTAATTATAAAACCGTTCCGGGTGAAAAGGCTTCCGGCTTCTGAAGACAAATGAACTGATCCCGTATTCTTCTGTTTCGGGCGTATGATTTTTTGCATGCAGTTCTTTTTGCCACCCGGCAGAGGACAGCGCCTTATCAAAATCAAATAACCCTGTATTCAAAATTTCACCGGGATCAACCTTGCCCAATACAGAGTGGATCACTTTTGCGTCCGGATTTAGTTTTTGTATCGCAGCATGCAGCAGCCCGATAGTCTTTTGATCTACCAGATCCGTCTTATTTAAGATGATCACATTTGCAAATTCTATCTGATCGGTAAGCAGGTTGGCAATGCTGCGGTAATCGCCTTCCATATCGGTGAGACTGCGATCTGTCAGCAGTTCGGTTGTTCCAAAATCTTTAAAAAAATTGAAACAATCCACCACCGTCACCATAGAATCAATATAACTAAACCTGGAAAGATCAATACCATTGTCTTCATCAACGTAAGAAAAGGTCTGGGCCACAGGAACAGGTTCACTTATACCCGTACTTTCTATCAGCAGATAGTCAAAATGGCCTTCACCAGCCAGTTTTTCAACTTCGACCATTAGGTCCTGGCGTAAGGTACAACAAATGCAGCCATTGCTCATTTCCACTAATTTTTCTTCGGTACGGGATAGTACATTTTCATTTTCCACCAGCCGGGCATCTACATTTACTTCGCTCATATCGTTCACGATAACAGCAACCTTCAATCCCATTTTATTATGAAGCACATGGTTCAGCAGCGTTGTTTTACCCGCCCCCAGAAACCCGCTTAAAACTGTTACGGGAAGCTTTCTGGAAATTGTTTTTTCTGAAATTCCCGGAGAAGATAGTTGTGTGTACATACATTGCTATATTTTAATTAATTATTTAATGCAGCGCCTTGCAATTGTGTTTGGAACAGTCCTTAACCATACAGGAAAAACGAAGCCGGCACAGTTCTTTATACATGCTGTTTCTTATCAGCATTTAAAACCTTTTCTAACCACAGAACGATATTTTGCAGATGCCGTTCTCCGTATAGCCGGGCAAACTTTTGTGTCTCCGGGTGGGCAGGATTCTTATACACAACTAACCTGCATGCTGCAAAATCCCTGGTCAGGTTAATACCGCAGTCTTCTACGATGCAGCTTATCCATTGTTCAAATGTTTGAGGTATCATATTACAGATGTTTTTTGAAACATTGTTGCAAAAATAAAGATTAAATTTTATTTATTGCAACTAAGTTGCGTTAAATTATATTATTCTTACACCCAAAAAGTATGAATTGATTGCGCAGCAGCAAAAGCTGCTTCGTCTTTGACATTGGTCGGGGAAATGATTGCGGCAGCCATAAAACAATGGCAAACAGAAACCAGTAGAAAGAACATAGAGAAGCATTATACCATATCCCGAAAAGCAGTACCAGTTAATCAATCAGGCAAACAGCAGCTATTAAATATATTGGTTGAGGGTTGTCCTTATATATCATGATTACATTGTTCAAAAATACCTTTCTGTGGTCGTACGCCACATACCCGTTATCCTGTTTGTTTTTATCAGGTGATACATACAAGCACGCTATCGCTCCGGATTAATATACAATCACACCTAAAATAGATTTATCCTGCTATTTTAGAAAAACCAGTAAAGAAGAAACTAATTCCCGGGTTCTTCCGCTTCCCTGAAAATGTAAATGAAATCGTCCACATTTGTTCCGTTCAATTCAAATTTCCCCATGCTATAAATACTTTTATTGAGGGCACCTGCAATTTATGCGAGAAAAAATAAAATGCAACTATGTTGCACTTGAAAACTAATGTTTATATTCGTGTCAATTTAAAAATGTGACTTTGCTCGCACGATACCGCCTCTTAATAACAATACTATTATTGGTGCTGTATTTATTTATCAGTACCTTTTTTAATTTTAGGTATCCTTATATACCCTCTTCGGCTCCTTATATAACAAATGAAACGCATATAGATACGGAACAGAAATATGTTCGTATCAAAGAAAATTGTTCATCCTGGTCTCAGGATGCCCCTGTTTATTATGCTACAGGAATGGGAGTAGCATTTTCCAGCTATCCCGGCATTTCCCGAAAATTAAAACTACAACAACTATCTGCGATTTCATCCGACAGAGGGCCTCCCGGCTTTATTTCTATAATCATCAAAACTGATTTGTAAATAAAACATTTAAAATGACCGGTTTCAGAACAGATACAGTACAAAGATCACACGGGAGGCGCAAGACAGTAAAAGCAGGTGCCCTTATCTTTGCAACAGCGTTGTTTTCGATGATTACGGAAGGCTGCAGCAAGGCTTTCTTCCCGATAAAACAGCAATCGGCTAATCTTACCGTATCGGCCGCATCAGGATTTGACTCTGCTACCTACCGGCTTTATGCTCCTTACAAACAAAAGCTCGATTCGGAGATGCATACAGTAATTGGCTATGCCGAAACAGCGCTGACTAAATCTTTTGACGAACCTGAGACAAACCTCGGCAATTTTTTTTCTGATGCTATATTAACCGAAGCCCGGGCAATTGATTCCACAATTGATTTTGTTTTTGCCACTACCAAGGGAGGGCTAAGAATAGATCTGCCCAAAGGAAATATTACTTTAGAAGCAATATATGAGTTGATGCCTTTTGAAAACGAACTATGGGCGATAACGCTCAAAGGTACCGATGTACAAAAGGTACTGGATTTTATTGCCCGTACAAAAGGACAGCCGGTAGCCGGTTTACGTATAGCTATTCAGGATAAAAAACCTTCATTGGTGTACATAAATGATAAAGCTTTTGACAATACACAAACATACAGGGTAGTTACATCCGATTACCTGCTTGGCGGGGGTGACAAAGTAGAAGGGTTTGCAGGCGCAATTGAGAAAAAGGAACTGCACCTTAAATCAAGGGACGCTTTGATCCGTTATATCACCAAGCTTACCGGGACCGGTAAAAACATAAACAGCATAACAGATGGAAGAATTACTATCATCAAAAATTAGCCGCCGGTATTTTTTAAGAACCGGCTCAGTGTCCGCAGCCCTGCTGGCTGCCGGCCTGTTGCCCCGGGATGCCTTTGCATCAGGAGAGGTGGCCCGGCTTACCATTCTCCATACAAATGATGTGCATAGCCGCATAGAACCGTTTCCCATGGATGGAAGCAGGTTCCAGGGGCAGGGCGGTGTTGCGGCCCGGGCCGCGCTCATTAATAAAATCAGGACGGAAAGAAGCAATGTGTTGCTGCTGGATGCCGGGGATATTTTCCAGGGCACTCCGTATTTCAATAAGTTTGGCGGGGAACCGGAAATAAAGCTGATGAGCAAAATGGGGTATGATGCCGGCACCATCGGTAACCATGATTTTGATAACGGCTTAACCGGCTTTTTGAAGTACCTGCCGGAAGCCAGCTTCCCGTTTATCTGCAGCAATTACGATTTTTCAGATACAATGTTGCAGCACAAAACAGTGCCCTATAAAACCTGGAACAAACAGGGCGTTAAAGTGGGAATTTTAGGCGTGGGCATCGAACTGGAAGGCTTGGTAAAAAAGGAAAATTATGGTAACACACGTTACCTGGATCCGGTTACCACGGCCAATAAAATAGCAGCGCTCCTGAAAAAGGAGCTGCGCTGCGATCTTGTGATTTGTTTATCACATTTAGGATATCAGTACAACGATAAAAAAATCTCTGATGTAGTGCTGGCCGCGCAAAGCCGCAATATAGACCTCATCATTGGAGGACATACCCATACTTTTTTGAAGGAGCCGATAACCGTTCGTAACCTGGATGGCGTCCCTTTAACCATTAACCAGGTGGGCTGGGCCGGTATCTGCCTGGGGCAGCTCGATTATTTTTTTGAAAAACGCTCGCGGAAAAGAATAATGAATTACCAGTTGCATACTATTAAAAAACCCTTATCATAAAACAAAAAACAAATTCAGGCATCTGACATTAAAACATAATCATAATGAAACGTAAACAGTTTTTTAAAAACAGTTCACTGGCTTTTTTGGGAACAGCTTTGTTCAACAGTGCTGTAGCTGCAATATCGGACAAAGCTGCAGGAAGCGCCCGCAATATCATTTTTATGGTAAGCGACGGCATGAGCAATGGTACGCTTTCCATGGCGGACCTTTTGATGCAGCGCAAATGGGGAAAACAGAGCGCCTGGCTGGGGTTATACGATGAACAGTCAGTAGCCCGTGCGCTGATGGACACCGCTTCTGCCAGTTCATTCGTTACTGATTCTGCCGCAGCCAGCAGTTCCTGGGGCGGCGGTGTACGGGTAAAGAATGGCTCCTTAAATGTAAATGCCGATGGGAGCAGCAACCGCCCTATCCTGCAGAAATTTAAAGCTGCAGGAAAAGCAGTGGGCTGTGTTACAACCGTGCCCATTACCCATGCCACCCCGGCAGGCTTTTGTGTAACCAATGGCAAACGCGATGATCAGCCGGGCATTGCGCTGGATTATCTTTCCCTGCGTTTTGATGTAATGATGGGCGGCGGGCTGGAGTATTTCAGTAAAGAAAAAAGAGCGGATAAAGAAGATGTATTAAGCCGTTTCCGGCAAAGCGGTTTTGATGTGGTGTTAGATAAAGAAACAATGGAACAGGCCTCGGGAAACAAGCCTTTGTTGGGCGTATTTCATGAAAGCGGTATTCCCTTTGCATTGGACGCAGCTAATCTTCAGGAGAAAAAAAGTGTGCCCACACTTGCTGCAATGACCAGAAAAGCCCTCTCTGTTTTAAGTAAAAACAGGAATGGTTTTGTGATGCAGGTAGAAGGAGGCAAGGTGGACTGGGCGGCGCATGCCAATGATTGTGGCGCGTTGCTTTATGATCAGATTGCTTTTGATGAGGCCGTAAAGACAGCCATTGACTTTGCCCGGGAGGATAAGCATACCCTGGTGGTTATCACAACCGACCATGGTAATGCTAATCCCGGTTTGTTTTACGGTGAAAAAGCTAATGTGCATTTTGACTCATTACAGCAATACAAATACACAAATGAGTGGGTGCTGAACGGCATCAGCAACCAAACGCCGGTTAAAGCACTTATTGACCGGGTAGTGGAAGCACAGGGATGGATATTAAAGGATGATGAAGCCCGGGAATTGTTGGAATATTACACAAATCTTACGGATGACGGATTATACAATCCACGTCACCTGCCATTTAAACGTTATGCGCAGATGCAGGAAAAACATACCTCCATTGGCTGGGGCGCTATGGATCATTCCGGGGACTATGTGGAGCTGGCAATGTTTGGCCCGGGAAAAGAGCTGCTGCCTCCCTTTGTAAAAAACTATGAGCTACATAACCTGCTGTTGAAAGCAGCCGGGGTTTCAAAATCATAAAGCTATGCTGCAGACAAAGAACCTCCAGTTTCATTATCCCGGCGTCGGCTTCACGTTTCCGGATGTTAGCTGCAGCGCCGGGGAAGCGCTGCTAATTACCGGCGCATCCGGTAAAGGAAAAACAACGCTGCTACATATCGTTGGCGCGCTGTTAAAGCCGGACAAAGGCCATGTGCGTATTGATAATACAGATATGACGGCATTACCGGACCGGCAACTGGATCAGTTCAGAGGAAAAAATATTGGGATCGTATTCCAGCAATCGCATTTTATCGCTTCCCTGTCGGTAGTGGACAATTTGCAGGTAGTACCGTATTTGTCCGGCAGCGCTGTAACAGCAGGCCATGCAGAAAGGCTGTTAGAACAGTTTCATATTGCCGCCCAGGCTCATAAAAAGCCCTGGCAGCTCAGCATCGGGCAACAGCAGCGGCTGTCTATTGCAAGGGCGCTCATAAACAGCCCGGCGCTGCTACTGGCTGATGAGCCTACCTCCAGCCTGGATGATGAGAACTGTGCCATAGTAGCCCATATGCTACAGCAACATGCGTTACAATCACACGCTGCACTTGTCATTGTAACGCATGATCAACGTCTGAAAAAATTTTTTAACAGATCAATTGAACTTTAATGATATTAAAAATAGCCATCAGGAATTTACTGCATAAACCACTTACTTCGGTTTTGTGCTGGGTGCTGCTTTCCGTTAGTGTAGGCATCATCTCCTTATTACTATTACTACAGCGGCAGTTTGAGCAGCAGTTTGCAGGAAACATCGGCAACATAGATATGGTAATAGGCGCTAAAGGAAGCCCCTTGCAGCTCATCTTGTCAGCAGTATATCATATAGACAATCCCACCGGGAATATTCCCTATAAAGAGGTAGCTCCCTGGATGCATCATCCTTACGTGCAAACGGCTGTCCCTTTGGCTTACGGGGACTCTTACAAAGGGTATCATATCCTGGGCACAACACCGGATTATATTAAGCACTATAAAGGCAAACTTGTATCCGGGAAAGTATTCCAGCAGGATTTTGAAGTAATTGCCGGAAGCACGGTAGCCCACCAGGCGGGACTAAAAATCGGCAGCAGGTTTTACAGTACGCACGGAGAAGCGGGAGAAGAGCATAAAGAGTTTCCTTATACAGTTACGGGCGTTTTACAAACTAGTGGAACCGTTTTGGATAATCTGCTCATTGGAAACATATCCAGCGTATGGCATATACATGAGCATGAAAAGGAGCATCATCACGATCATGATCATTACCAGGAGCCGGAAACACTTTCTGATGAGGAACATGAGCATGACATCCCAGATGCGCACGAAGGTAACGATGAAATGACAACTACTGATGCACAGGCTCATGGCGATACGCATAAACAAACACACGAGGAAGCGCATCATGAACTGACTGCGGTACTGCTAAAGTTTCGCAATCCGATGGGTAATATCCGTCTACCGCGTATCATTAACAGCCAGACCAACCTGATGGCTGCTGTACCCGCCATCGAGATCAACCGTCTGTTCAGCCTTTTAGGTATTGGGATCAGCGCATTAAAAAATATAGGTTGGGGCATCATGGCTGTATCAGCATTGAGCGTGTTTATTGTCTTATTTCAATCATTAAAAGAACGAAAATATGAGCTGGCGCTGATGCGGACAGTAGGCGCCAGCCGCTGGAAACTGCTACTCTTGTTGCTGTTGGAAGGAGTGTTTTTAGGCGTGCTGGGGTTAATCACCGGTATAATAATCTGCAGGGCCATTTTATGGATATTACAGCAAGGGTTGGAAAAAGAATATCACTTTGCTATTAATCCCTGGTCAGTCCAATGGGCATCTGAAGGGTGGCTGTTGGTAGTTACAATAGCTTTATGCATTGTTGCTTCTCTACTTCCGGCTTTAAAAGCCTGGCGTATTGATATTTCTAAAACCCTGTCTCATGGATAAGCGAAGAAATGTATGGGTATTGCTGGGCATTTATAGTATTATTTGCTGTACCGATATTACTCGCTGCTGCCGGCACGGGCGCAATGCGGCAAACCCGTACCTATCCCGGCTGATGGCTAATGAAAAACAGCCGCAGTCTGATATTATTGCTACCTCTTATATATATGCAGATGTCCATGCTGCGGCGCAGCGCCCGACGGAAAAACTCAATTGGAAACAATTGGAAGATGTTCGCTTAATTCAGAAATGGCATATACAGTTTCAACAAAACGTGTTGTATCCAGTGTTCGGGAATAAAATAAAACAATTCGCCGGTCGCCAGGTTAGTATTTCAGGATACATGATACCAGTAGATATCAATGCCGGCATGTATGTGTTATCCAAAAGCAATTATGCGGCATGCTTTTTTTGCGGTATGGCAGGACCGGAAACGGTGATCTCCCTGAAGTTCAACACCCATCCCAGGAAGTACCAGACTGATGAGTATGTTACCCTGAAAGGTACACTGGAACTTAATGTAGAAAATGTTAACGACCTGTTTTATGTTTTCAGGAATACCGAAGAGCTTAAATAAAGTTCACTCCTTCCCTGTTTTTTTCCGAACGTTTCCGGGAGCAGGTGCGGCAGTAATATATATTCAAAATATGGGAACTAATAATAAAGATTGCCGATAAGGGAATAAAAAGGTATACAAAGACCTCCTCCCATATCTGGTTTAGAATCAAAAAAAGGAATCCGCAGGCAAATAACAAAAGTGGTTTATAATTTCTATGATGGTGCGAATAACCATGGTATAGAGAAACACAGCCAAAAACCAGCGCTAACAGAATCATACTCCATTCTATGGCTTTATTTTCTAAAATATCAATACCAAGAAAGGGCAGGCTGCTGATCAGCAACCGCAAAATGGTGCAGTGGATAGCACAGGCAACAGATGTAAAAATTCCCAAACGGTCATAGTTTATTTTAAGGCGTCTGAATTGCATAAAATCTAATTTATACACATGAAAAAGATAAACAATGCATCTGTTTATACTATTATCCCAAATCCAAATACCGGCATAAGAAAAGTCATCTCGCTTAAACAAACTTTTTAAAAGTAAAATGTTTTAAACACAGTTCGGGCATAATCCCGATAAAGTAAAGTTTATCTCCTGCACTTTGTATTTTCTGGGCATTTTAAAAACTGGTTCCACTGCTTCAAGACAGGTAACGGAGCCGCATTTCAGGCAGCTAAAATGCACATGGTTGTGACGATGTTGCTTATCAGAACAATTATGACAGGCAGCAAATTTTAAATGCCCGTTTACATTTATTATTTTATGAATAAGGTCCTCTTCCACAAGACGGTCTAATACACGATAGATAGTAACTCGGTTACACAACCCGCTTAACCTGGATTCAATTTCCGCATGGGACAACGCAATGTCTGATCCGCTAATCAGATTAAGTATCTGCGTTCTGGCAACTGTATTTCTCATTGTCTTCGTATTTTCATGTATTCTGCCTACTTGCAATAATATTATTTTTTTTATTCTGAACTTGTTTAAACTTTTGAAAATCTGAATAAATAGATCGTGAAACAACCACAACGGCACCGGTGTCACAGCGAAATCACAACGTTGTGAGACCTTTGTGTCGTTAAGTCGTTGTGTTTTATTCAA
>JASGEW010000162.1:0-58439 GCA_047606125.1 Niabella sp.
AAAATTGTCGATTGTCTTGAGATTCTCTACCGATTTTAAATAGTCGTTGAATAATTCCTGTGCTGTTGGCATAATGTTCGTCTTTGTAACAAAGGTACGAAGCAGAAAAAAATGTTATGCACCCTATCTACTTTAATACTGTAAATGTTCCGATGCCTGGCCAGTGTTTCTATCTCTTTAAAAAAAGCAGTGGCAACACCTTTTCCGGCAAACTCACCGCGATACGGTGCACTACTAAAAAATATACGTTAGTCAGCCACTTGCCTTCTATCGCATCATAAGCGGGCTCGTAATTAAGAATTAAAGCGCCATAGGCGATAATTAATGCCTCCTTCACCAGCACATAACCCCATCCCTGCTCAATATCGTTTTGAACGCGGTTAAGCGCTCTTCAGGCTTTTCCCAGCCATTCCGCATAAAATGTTTCCAGAAACATTTCCATAAACCGGTGGCATGGTGCGGCTATTCTCTTAGTTGCGTCAGTATGCATCAGGTCTTTCAGCTTTAGCAGCTTATCATAAAAGTGCTGAACAGCAGTTTGTTCAGGCTTATCAGGATTATAAATTTCATGAAGCTTGCTACCACCAAAAGCAAAAGCCCTTGCTATGCCAACCGCCCCAATAGCATCAAGCCGGTCGGCATCCTGCACAATTTTTGCTTCCAGGCTGCGTGCTGTATTGCCTTTGCTAAAAGATACCTGCGATACTATTTCCGTAACTTTTTTGACCTTATAAAATCTTTTGTTATCGTTAATACCTGTTGCTGGTCCATATTTCGTATTTACATTTCTATGCCCCGTAATTTCCTGTAAAGTTTTAATGCATACACATCTGTCATACCCGAAATAAAATCGAGTATATGCATTACTTTTTGATAGGGGGTTTCTTCTTCAGCAAACATAAATTGCCGGGGTAGCAATTCCAATATCTTTTTATGCTCTTTTTCTCTTTTACTTTCTTCAACAAGCGCCGCTGTTACAAAATCCTCCACCAATCCGCTCATAATACGGTAGCCTGCTATTTCCAGCTCAATTACCCTGCGTGCGTTATATATTTTTTGAACCGATATCTTTTCGATCTTTTTAAGAATATCCTGCATTTCAGGAATCGTTTCCATCAGGCTGGCAGTAAAGTTTCCGGCAAGTATCGCGTCCCTGTTTTGCCAGAAAACACTGACGCATTTATCGATCAGCGTGCCGATCGCCTTGGTGCGCAGATAAGCGATCGATTCATTAGCATCGGCACTTAAATCCGCAGCTATATTTTTTACACGTTCCATATCGCTGGCATGATGCTGAATAACGGACAGGAAATGATGGCTCACCTCCTCATAACTCAATATTCCCAGGCGGTGCGCATCTTCAAAATCGATAATATTGTAGCAAATATCATCCGCCGCCTCCACAAGAAAAACAAACGGGTGACGCTTATAGGCAATATTACCTTCAGCCGTATCGGGCAGCATATTCAGCTCTTTTACAACAGAGAGAAAGACAGGCTCATCAATTTTAAAATAGCCGTATTTTTTTCGATGCAGTATTCCTTTTGCTGAGGCAGGCGATTCGCAGGGGTATTTTAATATTGAGCCCAGCGTGCTGTACGTAAGCCGGAAACCACCTCTTGTACGGCCATTTTGCTGCAGGGTCAAAATGCGTAAAGCATTGGCATTCCCCTCAAAAGCAATAAGATCACTCCATTCGGCAGGCGCAAACAGTTGTTTAAATGCAATATCCTCCTGCTTTTGGGTGTCCCTTTTCCTGAAATATCTGGAAATAGCATCTTCCCCCGAATGCCCGAAGGCAGGGTTCCCCATATCGTGGGCCAGGCAGGCTGCAGCAATAACATATTTAAGGTCGTTATTGTAAAAAGTATGTGCCCGGGCATCGGCCTGTACTGCGTTAAGCGCCGCTATTTTTTTGCCGATTAAACCGCCTAATGAACGGCCCACGCTGGCTACTTCTAAAGAATGCGTGAGCCGGTTATGAACAAAAATCTCTTCAGGCAGGGGGAATACCTGCGTTTTGTTTTGCAGTCTTCTGAACGGACTTGAAAAGATAATACGGTCCCAGTCTCTCTCAAAATCACTTCTCACATCCTGTGTGGTATGATTAATGCCATATCTCCGGGAAGAAAAACAGTTGTTCCACGTCATTGCCATAATTCAAAACTTTGCAGGGCCAAAGTTAATGGCAATTGCCTTTCTTAAACAAGCAATAACCGCAAGTTATGACCGCAGGTTCAGCTATCCGGCGTTTCATTTGTACCGGCATCGTAGTTTTCTCCAGGTTTATTTGCCGAAGGAAGCACTAAAGTAAACGCGGTGCCCTGCCCGCTTTTACTTATGAAATTGAGCCTGCCGCCCATTAATTTGGTAAACTCCCAGCAAAGTTTCAGGCCGAGACCATTTCCTTTTTCGGCATCCGTACCACGGCGCGACCCTGATCTTAATGAGAAGATGTCGGCCTGGATAGTCTCCGGGATCCCTATCCCATTATCCTCAACCGTTATGATGCACTCCCCGTTCTGATTTTTAACGCCTAATGAAACCGAGCCGCCGCCGGGTGTAAATTTTATGGCATTCATCAGGAGGTTCCGGATAATCAGTTCAAACATTTGCGGATCGGCTATTACAGCTGCATCCGCATGAATATCGCACCTTGTTAAAATCCGTTTCCTGTAACTAATTCCGTCAGCAATTTCAATTACCGGCTTTAACACTTCTCGTATTTTAAGCGGCTGCATATCCACCCTGAAATTATGTTCCTGGCTGCTGGTCCAGGCAAGTATATTGGAAAGCATCAAAGAAGTGTTCTTGGTCATGACCAGGATCTGGCGGTTCATCGCTTTTTTCTCTTCTTCGCTTAAATCAAAATCCTCTATAAGCTCGAGATAACCCTGCAATGAGGCCAGGGGCTCTTTTAAATCGTGGCCCAATATAGACAGCAGCTTATTTTTAGTTTGATTAGCTTCCTGCAATGCGGCAGACTGGGCTACCAGCACCTCCCTTTGCCGGTTATAGGCCCGCTTGATGAATACGGTAACCATTAAGGTAAACACAGCAATGCCATAATAGGAGAATAATATATCTGTAAACCTACCCCCTGCATCTTTGTAGGTAAGTTGAATAGACTCCGGGTATATTCGTTCCAATACCATTGTACCTGTAACTAAAAGAATATTCAGCGGCAGCCAGATATAGTACTGCCGTGAAGGGGTAGTGGCAGCCGAGATCAGGAACGAAGCGAGGAACATAATATGAGTAGGACCATTAATGCCGGAATTATAATAATAGTTGATCACAAGCGCTGCATTCACAAAAACCTGGAACAATGCCACGCTCAGCCCGTACCATCCTTTAACCCTTGACATATAATACACTCCAGCTATTACAACCGCTATTGCGATCAATATCAGGCACTGCTGTAGCGAGAATAAAAAATAAGAGAGAGGAGTGTACAGTAACACACATATTATAAGCGCAATGCATATAGCGTGAAAAATACGTGACTCAAGGACAAACCGGGATTTGTCTCCCACTAACCATTTCCAATAATGAATCATTTGCAACTGTTTATACGGGCCACAAGCAGCAGTTCAAATTTTAGTGACCGCGAGCTGGTAAAAACATTTCGGCATCTACTAAAATTAAACGTGCGGGACGGTAAAGGTAAATATTTTAACCCGCAATAAGAGCGAATTTTAAACGCGGAGCGCGGGTACGGCTTCTTAATCTACATTAATGGCCGGCAAAATACGCCGTAATAACTTTGCACTTTTATTGAATAACAAAATCAGATTTCCGGGTACGATGGTAAGTGAAACAGGGCGCATCAAAGCCAATGGAGCGTTTATATAATAAAACTTTTCACCCTGGTTACGCGTTATTGTAGTTATTTCCGATTAAAACTATTTTAATATGGCACTTTTAGATGACCTGAAATGGCGTTACGCCACCAAAAAGTATGATGCTTCTAAGAAAGTAGCACAACAGGACGTTGATAAAATTATTGAAGCCGCACGCCTGGCGCCTACTTCCTCAGGATTACAGCAGTTCAGAGTGATTGTAGTTACCGATCAAAAACTCAAAGAGCAAATTGTTGCTATTGCAATGGACCAGCAGATCGTAGCAGATTGTTCGCACCTATTGGTATTTGCGGCATGGGACAGGTATACTGCAGAACGGATTGATACCATTTATGCACATACCACCAGAGAAAGAGAATTGCCGGAAGGTCGGTTTAACGCCTATACCGACAGATTAAAAAGCCTGTACCTGTCGCAAACTGCCGAAGAAAATTTTATACATACCGCAAGGCAGGCATATATCGGCTTCGGACTGGCAATAGCCCAGGCAGCAGAACTTCAAATCGACAGCACACCAATGGAAGGATTTAACAATGCCGCCCTGGATGAGCTGCTTGATTTAAAATCAAAAGGATTGAGAAGTGTGGTACTGTTACCGCTTGGTTTTCGGGATGCACAAAATGACTGGCTGGTAAACATGAAAAAAGTGAGAAACCCGAAAGAAGAATTTATTATCAATTTATAATTAAAGCCTGTTACATAACTCATAGTATTGTAAGAAAGTTTTGGGAAAAGGAGCGCTGATATGACCAGTATCGCAGCATTCAGGAAATTTGCAGCCGGTTTAAAGGAACAGGAAGAACCGATGCCCGTGTTATTTATCGGGCATGGTTCTCCTATGAATGGTATTGAAGACAACGAGTTCTCTGAAAGATGGGCCACTATTGCCAAAGAGTTGCCTGTTCCAAGCACAGTACTGGTTGTTTCCGCACACTGGTTTACAAAGGGCACCCGCATTACTGCAATGGATTTTCCGAAAACCATTCACGACTTTGGCGGGTTTCCCCGGGAATTATATGAGGTGCAATACCCGGCGCCGGGAGACCCGGTATTGGCTAAAGAAACGGCTGATCTATTACATTCGGCCCATGTAACATTAGACCACGACTGGGGGCTTGACCATGGAGCATGGACGGTGGTAAGACACATGTACCCCAACGCAAATATCCCGGTATTACAGTTAAGTATTGATTACACAAAGGGCTCCCGATATCATTACGAATTAACAAAGGAATTGTATCACCTTCGTAAAAAAGGGGTTTTGATTTTAAGCAGCGGCAATATGGTACACAATCTGGGTCTGATTGCGTGGGATAAGATGGGCGTGCCCGGCTATGGCTACGACTGGGCTTTGGAGATGAATGAAACTTTTAAGCATCTCATTGTATCGGGCGACGCCGGGCAACTGATTCGTTATGAAACAATCGGCAGCGCAGCAAGACTGGCCATTCCAACACCGGAGCATTATCTGCCCTTAATGTACACATTTGGTCTGAAGGACGGCAGGGACCATATTTCCTTTTTCAATGATAAGGCCGTAGCAGGCTCGTTGACCATGACATCGGTACTAATGCGACATTAATCTGAAAATAATATAGAGCAAGCAGTCAATACGTTTACAGATTTTTTATTTCGTTCAGCATCTGGCCGGGTTCTATAATAACAGTCCTTTGCCGGTTATTCTTCGCATAAAATAACATTAACCGCGCAAGCCTGGCAACCGGCAACGGAGCCAGCCGCTTCAACAATCCGAGCTTGTTTAAAAAAAGCAATACAGATGCGCTTATTCTTTCGCCGGCCCTCTCTGTTCCCGGCCTGGATAACAGCCCCGGCCTGAAAATAAAAAGATGGGGAAAATCCAGCGCACCTATGGCATGCTCCAATGCGCCTTTCATACGCGCATAAAATAGCTGTGACTTAGGGTTAGCCATACCCGCTGATATTAAGATAAATTTTGGCACTCCGTTTGCCCTGGCGGCGTTTGCAAAGGCCAGCTGGTACCCATAATCAACTTTATATTGTTCAGCCTTGCTTCCCGCGGCTTTTAACGTAGTGCCCAAACAGGAAAAAGCAACGGCTCCCTTTACAAGATCAGCCCACTGTTCCGGTTTATTAAAATCAATTACTATGGCCTGCAACTTCTCGTGAGTCCTGTCCAACGGTCTTCTTACCAAAACAGTTACTGTACTAAAAGCATTGTCATCCAACAATAATTTTAATAATTCGCTTCCCGTAGCGCCTGTAGCGCCAATTAATACAGCTCTCATAAATATCTTTATATAATTATCACATAAAATTACTGAGTTTTGATGCCTAATCACCGCATTGAACAATCAGAAGAAAATTAAAATAAAAAAGAATGGAAATGATCATTTACATAATCACAGGGGTACTGATGGGTATACTGATAGGATGGCTCTCCGGCAAAGGGCGTATTACTTCCATAGTGCAGGCAACAAAAGATGAAGCACAAAAAGCTTACAACGAGCTGGAAAAAAACCTGGTGGAACTAAAGGCCACTTCCGCAGCAGCCATACAATCGGCCCGGGATGCCCTTGCAATTATGCAAACAGAAAAAGATGCCCTTTCAGAAAAAGGCTCCTTAGCTAATACAGAGATAGCCGAACTTAGGCAGCAATACGCTTCTGTAAAAGCGGGTTACGACAGCTCGCGCCAAATGCTTATTGAAAAGAATAACGATTTCCTGAGAGCACGTTCTGAAACAGAAAAACTGTACCAGCAACAGGTAACATTACAAAATGAACTGGCTACAGCCAGGGCAAACAACCAGGCATTAAACGACAAATTACAAACCCAGGGAGAGGAGATAGAAAGGCTTGGCAAAAAATTCAATGTTGAATTTGAAAATATTGCCAACAGGATACTGGAAACCAAAACAGGAACTTTTACAGAACTTAATAAAGTTAATATGAAAAATATACTGGAGCCATTAGGTGAAAATATCAGAGAATTTAAAAAGCAGGTACAGGAAGCCTACGGAAAGGAAAGTAACGAGCGCTATTCTTTACAAAACGAAGTAAAAAGCCTGCTACTGCTAAATCAGCAACTAACTAAAGAGGCGCAAAACCTCACAAGAGCGCTTAAAAGCGAATCCAAGACCCAGGGGCGCTGGGGAGAAATGATCCTCGAAAAAATACTGGATAAATCGGGCCTGAGAAAAAATGAGGAGTTTTTTATGGAGCATCAGCTCTTCGGCACAGATGGCACACCGCTCTTAAGCGCTGTAAGTGGTAAAAAGATGCGTCCTGACGCTTTAATTATCTATCCGGACAACCGGCATGTGATCATTGACGCCAAGGTTTCTTTAACAGCTTTCGTTCGCTATGCCGATACCGAAGACGAAACGTTACGGGAAGCCGAATTACCGGCACATGTCCGCTCCGTAAAAGCGCATATTGACGAGTTGCACATTAAAGCCTATGATGATTACGACAAAGCAATGGATTTTGTGATGATGTTTGTACCCAACGAAGCCGCCTATTTTGCAGCCCTGAAAGGGGAGGCCCATCTTTGGGAATATGCGTATGACCGGCGTATCCTGTTGATCAGTCCCACTAACCTGATTGCCGCATTAAAGCTGATGGCGGATCTCTGGAAGCGGGAAAGGAACGACCGGAACAGCATGGAGATCGCCAGCAGGGCTTTGAAAATGTATGAAAAACTGGTAAGTTTTGTGGAAAACCTTGACGCGGTAGGCAGGCAATTAGACAATGCTAAAAATAAGTATGACGATGCGGTAAAACAATTACATACAGGAAAAGACAACTTTTTTTCGCAGGCCGGCAAAATGAAAAATTTATTAAACTACAACAGGCCTAAAGATTTTGCACAGTCCCGGCTCGACCTGGGAGAAGATAATGACCATACCGAATGAAAAAATTCATGTAAGTTTGATATAACAACCATTAAATATGTCAGAACATTTGATAGAAAAAGAAGAAATCAGTAAATACCATATTATTCCTGCTGAGGAAGACAAAGGTACCTACTGGAAAAGGAAGCTTGATTATTCAGTAAGGCTGGGCAATGAGTTTAAAGGGAAAACTTCAATTACCTTTAATACAACGGATGGGCAGCGCACAGTATATACAACCGTATGGTCGCTGACAGAAAATTATATACAGTTAAAAGCCGGTACATTTATCCCCTTAAACAGCGTTATCGACGTCCATTTTTAAGCGTCCTTATTCTTTAAGCTTATAGATATTTATTGAACTTATTTAAACTTTAATCAAAATGTTTTTTTTGAATAAAACACAACGACTTAACGACACAAAGGTCTCACAACGTTGTGATTTCGCTGTGACACCCCTGCCGTTGTGGTCTCTTTCACGACCTGTTTGTTCAGATTTTCAATAGTTTAAACAAGTTCATTTTGTAACCAATCATTATGAATATTAAATATGGACTACACTTCTGAAATAAATAAAATAAAAGATTTTGTCATTGCTTATTTGAATGCCCATACAAATGATACCATTCTTTATCATGATATAGAGCATACTATAGATGTAGTTGAAGCAGCCCATATCCTGGCAGATCATAATAAGCTGAATGAAAAAGAAAATTTTATCGTTACAACCGCCTGCTGGTTTCACGATACCGGCTATTTTAACGGCTCACCTATAGGGCATGAGCAGAGGAGCGCTGATACGGCTATCAGTTTTCTGAAAGGAGAAGGCGTGCCGGAAGACATTATCAACGAAGTAAAAAATTGTATACTCGCCACAAGAATGCCCCAGCAGCCGGCAACCCTGTTAGAGCAGATCGTTTGCGATGCCGATCTTTCACATCTTGCCTCGGCAGATTTTTTCAAAAGAAATAAATTGCTGCGTAAGGAAATAGAAGCGCTTACTCAAAAGAAGATATCAAAAGAAGAATGGCGAAAATCAACACTGGGATTCCTGGAAAGTTATCATTTTCATACAGCTTATGGCAAAACGGTGCTGGAGGCAGGCAAGCAAAGAAATATTACCGCTCTGAAAGAAAAAATTGCGGCAGGCGAAAACAATCTTTCAAAAGAAATACCCGCGGAGCCGGCTGCTGCAGCAATAGTTCCGCCGCAAAATACAATTGTACGGGAAGACGATCAGCCTTCAGCAAAGGATAAGAAGAAAAAATCCGATCGCCCTGAAAGGGGTATCGAAACCATGTTCCGCATCAGCAGCAGTAACCACCAGCGGCTTAGCGATATGGCCGACAACAAGGCTCATATTATGATCACTACCACATCCATAATCATTTCTGTAGTGCTGAGTGTATTATTACGCAAACTGGAAGATAATCCGCACCTTATCATTCCGGTAATATTATTACTGCTTGTCTGCGTCATTACCATGGTCTTTTGCATATTGGCTACCCGGCCATCAGTTCCCCACGGCACTTTCACACAGGAAGATATCAAGGAGAAAAAAGTGAACCTGTTGTTTTTTGGAAATTTTTACCGTATGAGCCTGGATCAATATGCTGACGGTGTAAACAAAATGATGAACGACCGGGAATTTTTATACGGCTCCCTAACCAGGGACATTTATGCCCAGGGCGTTGTATTGGGCAAAAAATATAACTTACTTCGCATCGGCTATAGTATTTTTATGTTTGGCATTGTAGTTTCCGTGCTGGCATTTATTATAGCTACCATTTTCTTTGGATTTGATTAAATTTTATTTTCAGAAAGCAGTATATAAATTTCTGCATTAATAAAGTAACCGGGCAGGTTGATCGTTTCATCTATACAGGAACATCTTAGCCATTATTGTAAAATGAAAACCTTTTTATTTTCTCTGTTCAGCTTTATTCTTATTTCCTGTAACGCGTTACAAAAAAAAGAATTTCCAGGCCCACCGGGTTACGATTTCGGCCAACCTTCAAAATTGCTGATGCCCGAAAGCCTGCTGGAAATCTCGGGGATCGCGTTTTACCGTAATAATCCCGACACTATTTTTGCCATACAGGATGAACAGGGAAAATTGTTTAAAGTACCGTTAGGACAGAAAGCAGCCATAAAAACCAAATTCGGTAAACAGGGAGACTACGAAGACCTGGCGATCTTAAATGAAACGGTATACGTATTGAAAAGCAACGGGCACCTGTACTCTTTTCCTGTTTCAGCATCTTACACCGATGAAACCGACAGCACTACCGAATGGAAGGGGCTGGTGCCAAAGGGAGAATATGAAAGTTTATATGCAGACAGTACCGGCAACCGGCTGTATCTGCTCTGTAAAAATTGCAGTAATGATAAAAAGTCCGGAGTGACCAGCGGGTACATTTTTAAATATCAGCAAAACGCCCTGGTGGCAGATGGAAACTTTAAAATAACCCTCAGGGATATAAACGACCATACAACACCAGGGATCGATCATTTCCGGCCCTCCGCCCTTGCACAAAATCCACGAACCAAAGAATGGTTCATTATTTCCTCTGTAGAAAAAGTACTGGTAGTGACAGATGCCGGCTGGAAGGTTAAACAGGTGTACGACCTCGACTCCGATACCTTTAATCAGCCGGAGGGTATAGCATTTGACGCAGCAGGCAATTTATATATTTCAAATGAAGGTAACGATATCAGTAATGGTAATATATTAAGGTTCGATTATACGCCCACAAAATAATTATGCAAAAAGCAATATTGTTTCTGTTTCTTTTCATCACATTAAACACCATAGCACAGGATGATGTGGCCAACAGGATCATTCTTATTGGTGACGCAGGCGAAATGGACGCACAACAAAAAAACGTATTAACAGAAGCTGCCAATAAAATCCTTGATAATAAAACTACCGTTATTTTTTTAGGTGATAATATCTATCCTGACGGTATGGCCCTTTCGGGCAGCCGCGTACCCGAAACACAGGAAATTATCCGCTCCCAGTTTGAACCGATGAGAGCCAAAGGGGCCCCTGTATACTTTGTACCCGGCAATCACGACTGGGATCGCATGGGCAGGGACGGCCTGCAAAAAATGAAAAAGCAGTGGCAGTTTATTGAAGATCAGAACGATGACCAGCTCAAGGTGATCCCTGCTAATGGATGTCCCGATCCTGTTGAAATAAAGGTATCAGACCATCTTGTCATTATTGCCTACGACAGCGAATGGTGGTTGTTTCCCTATGACAAAAAAAATGAAGGTGCCGATTGCGATTGCAAAACAGAACAGGATGTGGTGGCCCGGCTAAACGAGCTTTTTTACCGGAACCGGGATAAAACCATCCTGCTGGCCTCGCATCATCCGTTTAAAAGCTATGGCACTCATGGAGGTTATTTCTCATTAAAAGATCACCTGTTTCCTTTAACTGTTATTAACAAAAATCTATATATTCCCTTACCGGTTATTGGCAGCCTCTACCCTCTTCTGCGCAGCACGCTTACTTCGCCAGAAGATTTAAAAGATCCGGTATATAAAAATCTCATCAAACAGGTTGGGAGTGTATTTAAAGGATTTCCCAATATTATTTATGCTGCCGGCCATGAGCACGGATTGCAGTTGATCAAAAGCGACCGTTTGCAGATTGTAAGCGGCGCAGGCGCAAAAGAAAACTATACCAAAAAGGGGAAATATTCGCTATACGGGGCCATGCTGCCGGGATTTGTTACCGTGGATGAGCTGAAAAACAAAGATACCCGGATCAATTATTACAGTTACGACGGGAAGCATATCAGTAACGCTTATACTTATACCCAGCCCTACACCCCGGTAAGCTATCCAACTGATAAGTTAGCAGACGCTTTCAATACCGACAGCGTTACCGTTCGTGTTCACCCCGCATACGATAATAAAAGTAAATTTCACCGGTTTCTTTTTGGAGAAGGATATCGTAAGGAATGGGCAGCGCCCACAACCCTCCCCGTATTTAAAATTTCGGAGATGATGGACGGCCTGGCACCTACAAAGCGGGGCGGAGGCATGCAGTCTTTATCCCTGAGGCTGGAGGATAAAAAAGGAAAAGAGTATGTAATAAGAACAGTAGAAAAAGTTCCTGATGCCTTATTACCGGAAGCATTGAGGCAAACCTTTGCAAAAGATTTTGTAGATGACGTAACCAGCCTGCAGCACCCGTTTTCGGCACTGGTAGTACCTCCTATTGCACAGGCAACCGGCGTACCGCATACCACTCCGGTAATTGGCGTGGTAGCGCCCGATACAGCTTTAGGGCTGAACGAAAAAACATTTGCCGGGAAAATAGTGTTGTTTGAAGAACGGGAGCCATTAGGTAAATCCGACAATACAGAAAAAATGTTGTCCAAACTCAACAGCGATAACGATGACAGTTACAATGCCAAAGAATTTTTAAAGGCAAGAATGTTAGATGTGCTTTTAGGCGACTGGGACCGGCATGAAGATCAATGGCGTTGGTTCGATGGCAAAAAAGGGAAAAACAGGTATTACCTGTCCGTTCCGCGAGACAGGGACCAGGTTTTCCATCTTACCGAAGGTGTCCTTCCTAAAATTGCTTCAAAGCCATGGATATTACCTACCTATCAGAATTTTGGCCCCGAAATAGAAAGCTATAAATATTCGCTTATTAAATCTGACTTTCTTAATGCCCATCCTGCAACACAATTCACTTATACTGAGTGGATGCAAACAGTAAATGAATTTACAGCTGCCGTAACTGATGAAGCACTTGAAAAAGGATTGCAACGTTTGCCCGCATCCGCATATAATATACGCCACAACCGGCTTTTAGCCTCCTTAAAGCAAAGAAGGGATCAGCTTCCCGAAGCAATGCAGCGCTACTACAACTTCATCAATAAAAAACTGGATATTAAAGCCTCTGATAAAAATGAACAGGTAACGGTAAAAGGTACTCCCGAAGGTAATCTCCGGGTGATGCTGCAGAAGATCAATAAAGATGGGCAGCTCAAAGACACACTGATGGATAAAGTGTACGATGCCCGGCTTACCAGGGAAATAAATATTTATACAGGAGAAGGCGATGATAAAATTACCGTTGATAATAATACATCGCGTATAAAAATGCGCATTATCGGCGGAGCGGGAAACAAGGAATACAATGTTAACGCAGCAAAAAGAAAGATCAAAGTATTCGATGGCAGATCCAATGCTGTTTTTAATGGGGCAGTAAACAGGCTGCAAAAACATTTATCCAACGACAGCCTGAATACAGCCTTTATACCCGTAAATCTTTACAATGTTACCATGCCACTCATCACGGGCGGCTACAATTTAGATGATGGCCTGATACTTGGATTGGGAATAAAATATACGCACCAGGGCTTCAGGAAACAACCTTATGCAAGCATGCAGCAGTTAACAGTGGCCCACGCTTTCTCAACCTCAGCTTTCAGGATAAAATATAAAGGTGCATTTATCCATACTTTCGGCAATGCCGACCTGGTTATTGATGCGCAGGCAAAAGCGCCCAATAATACCCAGAACTTTTTTGGAAGGGGTAATGAAAGTAATTTCAATAAAACCGGCGACTGGAAACGCTATTATCGCACACGCTTCAGTCTTTATACATTCGATCCCGCCCTGCGCTGGCGGGGCAGTAAAACCAGCAGTGTCAGCATTGGCCCCTCCTTCCAATATTATGGTTTTGATGCCGATGACAATACCGGTAGATTTATAAACAACGCATCCTTAATCGGATCTTACGACAGCACAACCATTAATAAAGAAAAACTGCACGCAGGCATAGCAGCCAATTTTATAAATGATAACAGGAATAACAAAATCTTTCCTTCATACGGTTCATACATCAGCATAAAACTGCAGGGATATGAAGGTTTGAATGGCTATTCAAAAGCGTATGGGCAAATATTGCCTGAATTTTCTTTTTACAAAAATATTGACCCACATGCATCGCTTATACTTGCCAACCGTGTCGGGGGCGTTGTTACAATCGGGCACACAACATTCTATCAGTCTGCATTCTTAGGAGGCCATGAAAATCTGCTGGGATACCGCCAGTACAGGTTTGCCGGCCAGCATAGCTTTTATAACAATACTGAGCTACGCCTGAAACTGGCCAATGTTGCCAGTTATATCCTGCCTGGCCAGTTAGGGCTTACAGGTTTTTTTGATGTAGGCCGTGTATGGGAAAAGAACGACTCCTCTGAAAAATGGCATAATGGCGCAGGTGGTGGTATCTATTTTGCACCCGCTCAAATAGCTGTATTCCAGTTTGTAATGGGGCATTCTTCAGAAGGGTGGTATCCTTATTTTACTATGGGTTTCCGTTTTTAAAATTTTTAACTTTATAGAGTAATTATGGTTATACTATCGTCTACCGGTAATATAATATCCATTTTACTGAAAACTATACCAGCTTTGTACTTCGGTTGATGTTCATTATTGTTAGCGTGATGCGATGTAAGAGATAAGAGTACCAGGGCTGAACAAAAAAAATTTTATGAAGCATTTCATTTTAAACCTTTCTGAACTGAAAGGGGAAGTATATACCCCCAAAAGCCAGCTTTCTTTTGCTCCTTTTGTAGCCTATTTAAAGGAAAGAGCTGCAGAGGAAAAAACCGTGAAAAAGAATTTTTATGAATTTGTGCTGGACGAATTTTCTCAATATCCTGAGCTTTTAAAACCTATTTCTGCCGAAGAGATCGTGAAGCAAAAAGAGCTGCTCGAATTTGTTTACGCGATCCTGGTGCCCGCGATAGCCGATGAAAAAACAACGCTATGGGCATTGGCACAACCTATGGCTCCGGTTATCTTTTATGGCACAGAAGCCTTTTACAGTCTTATTGCCGATGGTGAAACACACATGGTAAAACCAGCCATTATAAAAAACAGGGAGGCCGAAGTCCAAAAATCCAACCATGCCTTTTTGTATTCATTTATCCTGAGCAAATTATACAACCTGAACTTCACCTGTAAAGATGCCATGATCCATTCTTTTAAAGATGAAAAAAGCGGCGTCATGAAGTATTACCGGATGAATGTGGATGCCCGTTTTATAAAAGTAATTCCATCGGGTCCTCTGCCCGATCTAAATCTCGATGCCCAGCAGTTAACCACACAGGAGGCGATCGATTTTGAAAAACTGGAAAATATATTGCCGCTGAGCATGTTTACCTTTGAAGGCATTGCCGTGCTTACGTTAACGGATGTAACAGAACTTTATTCGATTGAGCTGATCAAAGACACCATTTTAAATCATAATACGGCAGATACCAGTTATAATTTCTCAAAAGTTATAGAGGCGCTAAAAGCGCTGGTAGGCAACAACCATGTAGAATTTGGTTTACTGCCCATGTTTAAGGTCAATAGCAAACTGGTATTTAACGATGAAATATGCATGAATAGCACGCTGGTGAGTACTGCAAAAGAACATGGAATGGCAGAGCAGGCTTACATGACAATAGCAGAACGTTATTTTGAAAACCCGCAGTTATTGTTTTTTAAAAACATCACGCCGGAGGTTGAAGCAAGCCAGATCGTTTTGAAACTACTCAAGCAAACCGGTATCAAATCCTATGCTTTGTTACCCGTATTTTACAGCAACAAAATTTCGGGCGTGCTGGAAGTATATTCAAAATACGATGGATTGCTGGATGACAGCCTTTTTTCAAAACTGGATGCAGCAATTCCTTTATTAGCCCAGCTGCTGCGTAACAGCATCGACTCTTTCAATACATCAATTGATAGCATCGTCAGGGAAAAGTTTACCTCTTTACAGCCAGCTGTACAATGGAAATTCAATGAAGCGGCCTGGCACTATTTCCGGGATACACTGAGAGAAAATAACCCTACAATGGAATCTATCACGTTTAAAGAGGTTTATCCGTTATATGGCGCTATAGACATCCGTAACTCAACGGCCGAAAGAGCACATGCATTAATGGGCGATTTACAGATACGGTTCAATTTATTAATTGATACATTAGCTGAACTTAAAGACACATTATCCCTCCCTATTATTGATGAAAAGATCTTCCTTGCCAGGAAATGGGAGCAAAGCCTGGTTGACTATTCAGTAGCACCTAACGAAATAGGATTGAATTTTTTCCTTGATAATGAGATGCATGATTTTTTAAATCATTTTAAAAAATACAGTGCCGAAGCCGCCGCTATAGTAAATAAATACCTGGCTGCAATCGACGATACAGATGGAGATGCCAACCGCAACAGGCGCGAACTGGAACTGTCGATGGACCTCATCAATAAGAATGTGAACAAGTACCTGGAAAAAGCTAAAAGCGGTTTACAGGAATCTTATCCCAGTTATTTCGAAAAGTACCGCAGCGATGGGGTGGAATATGACATTTACATCGGGCAATCCATTGCACCGGAAAAACCTTTCAACCTGTTGTATTTTCACAACCTGCGTTTATGGCAATTGCAGTCTATGACAGAAATTACCAGGCTTACCAATAGCTTATTACCTCAAATAAAAAGACCGTTGCAGACCACACAGCTTATCTTTATCCATCCGGATAAAATAGATATCAGTTTCAGAACCGATGAAAGAAGGTTTGATGTGGAAGGCGCGTATAATATCCGCTATCAGGTCATTAAAAAAAGGATCGATAAAGTGCGCATCAATAACACACAGGAGCGTTTAACCCAGCCGGGAAAAATTGCAATGGTATATTTTAATGAGCCCGATGCGGAAGAATATGTGAAATATATCCAGTTCATGCAAAGCCAGGGACAACTGCTGGATGACCTGGAATATCTTGACCTGGAAAACCTGCAGGGCGTAAGCGGCCTGAAAGCGCTGCGTGTGGGAGTGAACCTGGAGTATAGTAAAGATGAAAAAGCCAATCCACCACATACACCTGAAAAGAAAGTTATTGGCGGAGCGTATAACCGGCATTAAGCTTAGGCTTTACGCTTTTTGCTTTTTGCTTTAAGCCTTTGGCTTTTTGCACATTTAAAACCAGCTCTTTTTCCTCCGGCTGCCACCGCTTACCCCTATTGCGCCCAGCAGCGACCGTACGATCGTGTTTCCCGCAGTACGCGCCACACTTTTTACAATAGGATTATCAAAAAAGCCTTTTTCATTTTTTTGAGATCTGGCTTCTTCTTTTTGCTTCACTTCCTCAGCCTGCTGGTTGGCGGCGGTTTGTAACTTTTGCGTCAGTATCTCATAGGCGCTGTTGCTATCGATCACCTCGTTATAATGCAAAGCAATTTTTGAATTGTTAACTATAGCGCTTATCTCGGCATCCGTCAGCACATCCATCCGGCTTTGCGGCGCCCGTAACATGCAATGCACGAGGGGTGTTGGTATTCCTTTTTCGTCCAGCAATGTAATCAATGCCTCACCAATACCTACTTGTGTAAGCAATTCATCTGTTTTATAAAAGGCACTTTCAGGATAGTTCTCAGCGGTCTGTTTAATTACTTTTCTGTCCGCAGCAGTAAAAGCACGCAAAGCATGCTGCACTTTTAAACCCAGCTGCGCCAGTACTGCAGCAGGTACATCCATAGGGTTCTGAGTGCAGAAATAGATACCAATACCCTTCGAGCGGATCAGTTTAACAATCGTCTCGATCTGGTTTAATAAGGCGGTGCTCGCTTCGTTAAATATCAGGTGCGCCTCATCAATAAAGATCACCAGCTTAGGTTTATCAAGATCCCCTTCTTCCGGGCTGGATGCATATAATTCGGCCAGCAGTTGCAGCATAAACGTAGAAAATAACTTTGGCCTGTCCTGCAGATCGGTAACCTTTACGATGGACACAATGCCACGCCCGTCATCACTGATACGCATCAGGTCTTCCACATCAAAACTCCTTTCGCCAAAGAACAGATCTGCTCCCTGCTGCTGCAATTCAATTACTTTTCTTAATATGGTACCGGTTGAGGTTGTAGAAACCTTGCCATAAGCTTTTTCGAGCGCTGCTTTGCCTTCGTCGCTTACATATTGAAGCACTTTTACAAAATCCTTAAGGTCTAGCAACGGGAGTTGATTATCATCACAATATTTGAATATCATGGCTACAAACCCGCCCTGCGTATCGTTAAGGTCTAATATTTTTGAAAGCAACACGGGGCCGAACTCACTTACGGTGGCACGCAGGCGCGTTCCCTTTTCATTGCTTAACGTCAGAAATTCTACGGGGTATGCTTCGGGCTTAAAAGTTATACCCAGCAGCTGGCAGCGGTCTTTTATATTATCATTTTCAGTACCGGCGGCACCAATGCCGCTAAGATCTCCTTTTATATCCATTAATACCACAGGGATGCTTGCATCGCTCAGCCCCTCTGCCAGCACCTGCAATGTTTTTGTTTTGCCGGTACCGGTAGCGCCGGCAATTAATCCGTGCCGGTTTAAAGTGCCAAAAGGAATAGTAACATCGGCCCCGTCAATAACCTTCCCATCGAGCATGGCACGCCCGATTTTATAGCTTTCCCCTTTAAATGTATAACCGGCTTTTATAGCTTCCTGGAACTTTGATGCATCTGCCATAATTTGTATTTTATAAAGTTTTTTGAAAGATAATATAAATAAAAATACATTGCTATACTGCTGGTAAGGTTATTTTAAGCATATTATCAACACCATATTTAACAAAAAATTGGTTTCCATTTCTAAATGTATTAAAAAGCATTATCTTTATTTGTCGTCTAAGTAATTTATTCAACAAATTGAAAGATAAATGGAAGCAAACAAACCACACATTTTATTATGTGAAGATGACCCTAACCTGGGAAATGTTTTAAAGAACTATTTAGAGCTGAACGACTATGATGTAACACTTGAACGTGATGGCCGTTTGGGCCTCGCTGCTTTTCAAAGAGAGAAATTTGACCTCTGCCTGCTGGATGTAATGATGCCGCACATGGACGGCTTTACACTGGCAGAAGAGATCCGCGACATTGATGCAGATGTTCCTCTTTTCTTTTTGAGCGCCAAAACAATGAAAGAAGACATTATACAAGGTTACAAACTCGGTGCAGATGATTATATCACCAAACCTTTTGACAGCGAAGTATTGCTTCTAAAAATAAAAGCGATCCTGAAGCGTAACGAAGAATTGAACAAGGAAAGTGAGAATAAAGAATACAACCTGGCCAGCTATCATTTTAATCCCAAATTACGCCAGTTGATCCATAATGGCAATACCCAAACCCTTTCTCCAAAAGAAAATGAATTGCTGAAAATGCTGGCAGAGCACCTGAACGACCTGTTGCCCCGCGAGCAGGCATTAAAGAAGATATGGGGCAGCGATACTTACTTTAACGGGCGCAGTATGGATGTATACATTGCAAAACTGCGCAAGTATTTAAAAGATGATGAAAAGATCGAGATCGTAAATATTCATGGTAACGGTTTCCGGTTAGTGGTACAGTCGTAATATTTAATCATTAAGAAATAAAGGGCATTAAGAATAGTGAAGTCTTAATGCCCTTTATGGTTTAATCTCAAAGATCCAGTTCCAGATTTGCCGATCCGCTGTTTCCACGTTTTCTTCCCAAATGTTCATACGCTTTATGGGTTACCTCGCGCCCGCGGGGAGTACGCTGCAGAAAACCCTCCTGTATCAGGAAAGGCTCATATACCTCTTCCAACGTACCCGCTTCCTCGCCCACGGCGGTAGCAATTGTAGTGATGCCCACCGGGCCGCCTTTAAATTTTTCGATAATGGCCAGCAATATCCGGTTATCCATATCATCCAACCCATACTCATCCACATTTAGCGCTTTAAGCGCATGCTGGGTGATGCCCAGATCGATCTCCCCATCATTCAATACCTGGGCAAAATCTCTTACACGGCGTAAAAGGCCGTTGGCAATACGTGGCGTGGCGCGGCTGCGCCTGGCAATTTCTTTTGCAGCTACTTCCTCAATATATACATTTAAAATTTTTGCAGCGCGCAACACAATGCGGGTAAGGGTTTCAGCCGAATAGTATTCGAGCCTCGATTTAATGGCAAACCTTGAGAGCAGCGGGGCGGTGAGCAGGCCGCTTCTTGTAGTAGCACCAATTAAAGTAAAGGGGTTAAGCGTTAGTTGTATGCTGCGTGCATTGGGGCCGGTATCAATCAGGATATCTAACCTGTAGTCTTCCATCGCTGCATACAAGTATTCTTCTACAACCGTACTTAACCTGTGTATCTCATCAATAAACAAAACATCATTGGGTTCAAGTGAGGTGAGCAACCCGGCCAGGTCGCCTGGTTTTTCAATTACCGGCCCGCTGGTTTCTTTTATATGTACGCCTAATTCATTTGCAACAATACGGGATAAGGTTGTTTTTCCCAGACCGGGAGGACCATGGAAAAGGATATGATCCAATGCCTCGCCCCGGATTTTAGCCGCCTTAATAAATATGGTAAGGTTTTCAATAAGCTGCGGTTGCCCTGCAAATTCTTTTATTTGCGAGGGCCGGATCGTGTTCTCAAACTCACGATCGGTTGCGCTGAGGCCCTGCTTTTCTTTGTTTAAATTAGGATTGCCCATTGTAGACCAAAGATATACGATTTCTGATTTGAGATTTCTGATTTGAGAACATAAAAAAGCCGCTCCAAATTAAATTGAAGCGGCTGTACAATAAAATAGCATCTGGTATTATTTAGCTAAACGGACTGCCGTTTTTCTATCCGCCTCCCTTTCTTTATCTGAAGCGTTCTCATCAACCGTTGCAAATTGCTCCCCGTATCCTTCGGCGCCGGCTATCTGGGAAGCTACTGCTGAAAGCGCTTTTTTAACAGCGTCTGCCCTTTCCTGCGAAAGTTTTAAATTGGCAGCATCATCACCTTTCTTATCTGTATAAGCGCCCAATTTTATTTTTGCATCAGGGAACTCTTTAAGAATGGCAATGATATTATCAACCTGCCGTTGAGAAGCAGCAGTCAACTTCGTTGTGCCAAATTCAAAATTCAGATCATCAAAGTTGTACCATTTATCTTTTAATTGTTCTTCTGTCGCATTTTTATAATCGCCCGATTTTAAGTATTGAACCAACTGGTCTTCTACACCACCGGGATAGGCTTCTATTTCCTTACCGCTCGGTAAAACCACCTTGGTTAACGCTCTTGCGGCGGTGGCTGTTGTATCCACGGCTGCAGGCGCAACAGCTGTTGTATCTGCCGGAGCGGTGGCTGTTGTATCTGTACCGGGCGTTCCTTCGCCTTTATTGCAACCCTTATTGCCCATTAACCACCAAAGCAAAAATACCAGGGCTGCTAAAAGTAATAACGGTAACAGCCATTTGGTACCGCCACCTGCTTTTTCGGCCTGCGTTTCTGCATAATTATAAGTTGTAGCTGCTGTATGTTTAACATCGCTGACAGTTTCTCTTGCTGCAGCGCCAATACTGCCAAGACCCAATAAAGAACCGATTGAGCCAAGACCGGAAGGCAATGCATTCAGAATATTGTTTTTTTGCGAGGAAAGAAAGCTTGAAAACCCACCTGCACTCAAATTATTATCTTCAGCATGTTTTCCTAAAAGACCTAAAACCAAAGGAGTTAACAGGCTGATGAGGGAACCTGAAGAATTGGATTTTATACCTGCAAAATTTGAAATAGTGTCGACAATAGTGTTTGACGAACCTCCAAATAAGCTGTTGAATAAACCGGTTCCTTTTGAAAGCAAATCAGCATTGCCAAACAAGGAGCCAAGATTGCCTAAGATACCGGTATGCTTCGCTTCGGTTGCCGAATCAAGGATTTGCTGCGCGCCGGCCTCTGTTTCGGTGCCTTTTGATACAATGCCTCCTAAAATAGAAGGAATAAGACCGGATACGGCTTTGGATACTCCTCCTTCGCTTTCGCCAAGAAAGGAACTGGCTTTAGCAATTAGATCCTGTGAAACATAGTTCTTAACAAGATCAACAATGTTAAATGACATAATTTGTAATTTTAAAGTTTTTGTGATTTTAATTTGTTTGTTAAAACAGGAAAACGAAGTTAATAGTATAATTTGAATATATCTGCAAACTTTTATATATGTATCAGGTTATCGTCCATTTTTTAAACAGCAAAGATCAAGCCAGTACCTGTAAATTAGTTAATGTATTATACCTGAAACAATTAAACCGATATAATACAAAAAAAACAATAGCAGGTTCATCATGGTTATTATAAAAGACAGGGCAACAATACCGCGCCGGCCCCGGCTCATTAACCCACCAAAAGTGCTGCCATATAAGAATAAAAAACCTACCATGAAAAAGGAAATGATCAGCCCGATCCCGTTATCCGTTAGTTTATTTGAAAACAACGCCACTATAAGTGTTACCAGGTTTATTATAATTAAAAATAAATTCAACTGTGCGGAAAGGTAGGTATTGATCAGGAAATGTTCCCAATAATTGTACTTCCTCGTATAAAAGGAGAGCCAGGTTATTAACGCAGCCAGGGGAATCATCATAAAAATGAGCAGGCTGAAATAATGGGCAAAAAAAGATTCGTTATGTGTAACCAACACTGCCGGTGCTTTTTTTAGCAATACACTTTCCGTAACTGTTTGAAGCGATTCAACAACGAGAGAACTAACTGTGGTCATGAGCACCACATAAGCAAATGGTCTGAAGTATTTTACTCTTTTACCTTCAAGATACTCTTTTACCATTCGGGCAGGATGGGTAAACAAACTTTTCAGGGTGTAAAAGAATCCCTTATCGATGTGAAAAACAGAATGGGGAACATCATGCAGCAACCAACGCGCATCAATTCTTTTTTCGTGCGCCGACTGACCGCATTGCGGGCAGAAGTTGCCGGAATAAAGCCGCCCGCAATTTTTGCATTCAAGCCAATGTTCCATATTATAAAGATACTATTATGAAATAAAAAAGCACAGAACATTTCTGTACTGTGCCGTTAAATAATTGTTGCGCTAATATTTTATAGCACAATATTCACCATCCTGTTTTTTACATAAATGATCTTTTTAGGTGTTTTGCCCGCTACCCATTTCTGAACAATCTCATTAGACAGTACAAGTTCCTCCACTTCTTTTTGTTCAGCGCTTAAAGAAATATTCATCGTGGTACGCATTTTACCATTGACAGAAACGGGGTATTCTTTGCTGGTCTCAACAAGATATTGCGCTTCCAGCCTGGGATAAGCTGCGTCCAGTACGGTTGTAGTATTTCCCAGCACATGCCATAACTCTTCGGCAATATGAGGTGCATAAGGCGCTAACAGGATAAGCATCGGTTCCAGTATTTCCCGCTTATGGCATTTGGTATCTGTTAATTCATTTACCAGGATCATAAAACCGCTTACGCCGGTATTAAAACTGAAACGTTCGGTATCCTCTTCTATTTTTTTGATCGCGCGATGCAATATTTTTAACTCATCAGGCGTAGCCGCATTTTCGTTCCATACCGCAATGCCGGAGCCGTCATTATTTTCTTTGAAGAACAGCCGCCAGAGCTTTTTCAGAAAGCGATGCACCCCTTCAATTCCTTTTGTGTCCCAGGGTTTGCTCATCTCTACCGGCCCTAAAAACATTTCGTACATGCGAAAGGTGTCTGCGCCATATTTTGCAACCAGGTCGTCCGGGTTGACGGTGTTGTATTTTGTCTTGGACATTTTTTCGACTTCGCTTCCGCAGATGTATTTTCCGTCTTCTAAAAGAAACGCTGCATCGGCAAATTCATTGTTGCGCCACTTTTGAAACGATTCTGTATCTAATTCGAACCCGTCAACAAAATTTACATCCACATGAATTTTGTCTAACAGTTTTCCTTCATATTCCTGCTCGTTTGTAATTAATCCGTACGAAACAAACTGGTTCGTCCCGTTGATACGATATACAAACCTTGATGAACCCTGTATCATACCCTGGTTGACCAAACGTTTAAAAGGCTCATCAAAACCGATATATCCCAGGTCGCACAAAACTTTTGTCCACATGCGGCTGTATAATAAATGCCCCACGGCATGTTCCGTTCCACCAATGTACAAATCTACCTGGTTCCAGTAACTGGTTGCCTGTCTGCCGGCAAATTCCGTATCGTTGTGCGGATCCATATAGCGCAGGAAATACCAGGAGGATCCTGCATAACCCGGCATGGTATTCGTTTCCAGGTGTTGCCCTGTCCACTCAGGAATATTCGCCAGCGGCCCCTCTCCTTCCGGCCCGGGACTATATTTATCTACATCAGGCAATGAGAGTGGTAACCCGTTTTCAGGCAGGGGATACGCGATTCCGCCGATCCATTTTACAGGAAACGGTTCACCCCAGTAACGCTGGCGGCTAAAAGCCGCATCCCGCATTTTATAATTCTTTTTCCTGATGCCGATACCTTTTTTTTCAATAGCGCTGATCGCAGCTTCTATTGCATCACGCATTACCATACCATTTAAAAATCCCGAGTTTTCCAGAACGGCCTCTTTGGTGGGATTAGCCTCTTTACCGTTAAAATGCTTTCCGATAATATTGGTAATGGGAATATTAAAATACTGCGCGAATTTATAATCCCGCTCATCACCGCAGGGCACGGCCATGATGGCCCCTGTGCCATATCCTGCCAGCACATATTCCGAGATCCAGACAGGTATCTGCTTTGTTTCGTCGAAAGGATTTATAGCATACGCCCCGGTAAATACACCGGTGATCTTTTTCTCTGCCATACGCTCCCGCTCGCTGCGGCTTTTTACATAAGCAATGTATTCGTCCACAGCCGCTGCCTGCGCTGCCGATTTAAGCTGGGTCACCAGTTCGTGCTCGGGAGCAACTACCATAAAATCCACACCAAAGATGGTGTCGGGTCGGGTAGTGTATACGCGTAAGCGGGTATCAGGATGGTCTTTTATCTCAAAATCGATCTCGGCACCGGAAGACCTGCCAATCCAGTTGGTTTGCATTTCTTTCATTGCCTCGCTGAAATCAACTGTTTGCAGCCCCTGTAGCAAACGATCGGCATATTCGGTAATGCGCAGATACCATTGGCGCAGCTTCTTTTTAACAACAGGATATCCACCCCGCTCGCTTACACCATTCACTACCTCGTCGTTAGCCAGCACCGTGCCCAGGGCCTCGCACCAGTTCACCTCTCCATAACCGCAAAATGCCAGGCGGTATTCCATTAAGATATGCTGCCGGGTGGCCTCGTCAAAACCTTTCCAGTCGGCAGCGTTAAAAATTTGAAATTTCTCGTTCGGAATGGGATGATTGAGGTTACCTTCTGTTTCAAAAATCTTCACTAACGCTTCTATGGGCTCCGCTTTTTGGGTTTGCCGATTGAAAAAAGATTGAAATAATTGCAGAAATATCCACTGCGTCCATTTATAATATGCGGGATCGCTGGTACGTATTTCGCGGCTCCAGTCGTAGCAAAAGCCAATATTATCTAATTGCTTACGAAAGGTATCAATATTTTTTGCAGTGGAAACAGCCGGGTGAATACCATGGTCGAGAGCATATTGTTCGGCGGGCAGGCCAAAGGCATCATAACCCATAGGGTGCAGCACATTAAATCCCTTTAAACGTTTATAACGCGCATAAATATCGCTGGCAATGTAACCAAGCGGATGCCCTACATGCAAACCCGCGCCACTGGGATAGGGAAACATATCCAGCACATAATATTTAGGTTTCTTACTGGTATTGGAAACTTCGTAAACACCCGTTTCTTTCCAATATTGCTGCCATTTTTTTTCTATAGCATTGAAATTATACTCCATAAATCATCTGGTCAATTGTATTTCAAAATATTACTGATATTTTTTATGTGGCCGCAAATTTAAGCATTGTAGTCGGGAAACACTAAATTTGCGGGGCTCCGGCTGGAGTAAATGATATGGTTATGGCTGAAAAAACAAAAGGGATAAAGCGGGGAAAAGCCTCGTATTTCATGAGTATACTGGGCGTAACGCTGGTATTGTTTTTACTGGGGCTGATCGGCTGGCTGATTATTAATACCCGCACTTTAGGCGCACATTTTAAAGAAGATGTGGAAGTACATGCTTATCTGCGCGAGCCCCTCGCAGCATCAGACAGTGCAGCGCTTGTCCAGTATATCGCTTCCAGGCCTTATGTTAAAACTTACATTTTTACGACCAAAGAATTGGCTAAGAAAAAATATCTGGCTGATGGAAATGAAAGCTGGGACAGCATTTTAACGGAAAACCCGCTGCCGCAGAGCATTGATTTCAAGCTAAAATCGGATTACCTGAATGTTGATACGCTCAAAAATATTAAGCAGGACCTGGAAAAACAAACCTATGTTACCGAAGTAGATTATCCTGCCTTGCTGGTGGACGGCCTTGACAATAAGATTAAAATTGTAAACTGGGTGCTGCTGGGCATATCGTTGTTGCTGTTACTGGCGGCTGTAGTGCTTATTGATAATACCATACGGCTGGCCATGTTCAGTAACCGGTTTATAATAAAAACGATGCAAATGGTAGGCGCTACCCGCTGGTTTATCGCCAAGCCCCTGGATGTAAGAGCTATCATTAACGGAGCTGTTAGCGGCGCCATTGCTATTGTGGCCGTATATGCCGTAATAAGGATATTAAAAAATATGGTGCCTTACCTCTCGGCCATTGAAAATACCACCTTGTTGGTTTTTCTGTTTCTGGGAATGATGGTATTGGGCATTCTTATTACCCTGATAAGCACACATACCAGCGTTATCAAATATTTAAGAAAAAAACTGGACGACCTGTATTAAAAAGCCCTGGAGCGGAGCCATTCAATAACCTTTGGCTACTTTCAGCGAATGCGTTATATTTGCAGCCGCAGGTCTCATACGGCCAGCTCCTGTCGAATCTCCCCAGGGCCGGAAGGCAGCAAGGATAGACGGTTGTAGCGGCGCGATGTGAGTAGCCTGCTTTTTTATTTTCAATATTTTAGCGATTTTTTTATTGCAGGATTGCCGATCTTTTTTGACATTTGAACAGAAATCACTCCAATCTTTAAACGAATACGATTATGAAATTTTTTATTGATACCGCTAATTTAGATCAAATTAAAGAAGCCAACGATATGGGTATACTGGACGGCGTTACCACCAACCCTTCCCTGATGGCTAAAGAAGGTATAAAAGGCTATGATGCAGTAATCCAGCACTACAAAGACATTTGCGAGATTGTAAATGGCGATATCAGTGCAGAAGTGGTAAGCACCGATTTTGACGGAATTGTTGAAGAAGGTAAAAAGCTGGCCGCCATTCACCCAAATATTGTAGTAAAAGTGCCTATGATTAAAGACGGCGTAAAAGCCATTAAATGGTTCACAGATAATGGCATAAAAACCAACTGCACACTGGTTTTCAGCGCAGGACAGGCCATACTGGCCGCAAAAGCAGGAGCCAAATATGTATCTCCGTTCATCGGCCGTATAGATGATACCGGGTGGGACGGCGTGCAGCTGATTGAACAGATTGCCCATATTTATCATATACAGGGGTTTAAAACAGAGGTACTGGCAGCATCTATTCGCAACTCACTCCATATTATCCGCTGCGCAGAGGCCGGGGCGGATGTATGCACCTGCCCGCTTGAACCCATTTTAGGATTATTAAAACATCCTTTGACTGATATTGGTTTGGCCAAATTTTTAGAAGACGCCAAGAAGTCTCAGTAGCCGGGCAGTTTACAGGTTAAAAAGGTTGATAGGTTCACAGGAATCATCCCGCTGCTTCTCAACCTTCTCAACCTCATCAACTTCTCAACTTTATAAACCATATAAACTTCCACCCCATCAATTTCTTCCTATCAATCTTTTAACTTATCAACCTATCCTCCTTCATAGCCAATCGTATTGCTTTTAATCAAACCCGGTCTTTCTCCCGTTTTATTATAAGGCTTTCCATTGCAGCAACCATTATCAGCGTTGCGGCTATGATCATTACGCTGGCTTTTGCTAATGGCTTTCAGCAGAAAGTAAGCGAAAAAGTATTTAGTTTTTGGGGACATGCCCGTATTCAGGAAGCCACCCCTTATTCATCTGTTGTTGCCGAGGAAACACCTATTACCGCCGACCCTGAGATCGTAAACGAAATCAGGAACAACCCGCTGATCAAAGATATTTATCCGTTTGCAACCCGCTATGCCATACTCAAAACCAAAGATGATCTGCAGGGAGTGTTGGTTAAAGGATTAGACAGCTCTTATCCCTTTAGTAATCTTAAAGATTTTATGGTTAAAGGAAGTGCGATCGCCCTCAACGATACGACTTATAGCAGGGAGATCCTGATCTCGCAAAAAAGCGCTGCCGAACTGAACCTGGCTGTTGGCGACCGGGTCTTAATTTACTTTATCAGGCCCGACGGCTCCAAGCGGCCAGACAGGTTAACTATTAAAGGGGTTTTCAAAACGGGGATCGGTGATTTTGATAATACATTTATTATAGGCGATATCAGGCTGATCCGCCGGCTTAATGGCTGGAAGGACAATGAAATAGGCGGCTATGAAATCGTGCTTAAAAACTACAGGCAAACAGATGCGGCAGTGCAACAATTGCTGGACCTGCCCGACCTGCCAGGAGCCTGGGATGTTCAGAATATTAAAGATATTATACCCAATATTTTTGACTGGCTGAACATGCAGAATGTAACCAGAAATGTTTTAATAGGGATTATGATCGTAGTGGCAGTTATTAACCTGATCACCTGCTTAATTATCCTGGTATTGGAACGTATGCGTATGGTGGGCATCCTCAAATCAATCGGGGCAAGCGACTGGACCGTACAAAAAATATTTCTCCGCCACAGCCTGGTTATTGCGCTCACGGGCATTCTTATTGGCGCCGGTGCCGGTTTGGGATTTTTATACGCACAGGTAAAGACAGGTTTTATAAAGCTGGATGAAGATGCTTATTACCTCGACAAGGCTGCGGTAAAAATAACAAGCTGGGAAGTGCTTGCTGTTTGTGGCACCACCTTTCTCATCTGTTTATTGGTATTAATGATCCCTTCCTACATCGTTAAAAAAATACAGCCGGTAAAGGCAATACATTTCAGGTAAGCGATGGATTATGGGGCCATGGCCCATCGTTTCCCGCCACCTGCCAACCCTTCCAGCCCCTTCAAACACTTAACACATGCGAAAGTATAATTCCCGTTGCTACAGCTGCATTTAATGATTCCGCACTTCCTAATCGTTCAATGGTAATTTTTTCGTTTATCACAGGCATTACATCCTCCCTTATTCCTTTTGATTCGTTGCCTATAACAATAATGCCGCTATTTATTTTGTGATATTGTTTTAGCGGATTGCCATCCAGGGCTGCTCCATAAATTTTAACGCCCTGTTGCCGCGCCAACCAGGAACTTAAACAGGTATAAAAGGTTTGCACCCGGAAAATACTGCCCATTGTGGCCTGCACCACTTTGGAATTATAAATATCCGCACAATCCTCACTGCAAATAACCTGCTTTATTCCAAACCAGTCTGCAATTCGGATAATGGTTCCCAGGTTACCGGGATCCCGGATACCATCCAGCGCCAACGCCGGTCTGTCTTTTTGAAACACAAAATTTTCACTGCCGCGCAGCTGCACCAACGCCAGCACCTCGTTGGGCGTTTTTAATTGCGATATTCTTTCCAGATCGCTGTTTAAAACAACTTCAACGGGCCGATTGCCTGTTAATGGCAGGTTATGATCGGCCCAATCTTTAAGCGCATATATTTTTTTAATGGTTGCGCCTGCGCACACCAATGCCTCTCCCACAATTTTAGGTCCTTCAATCACATATAAGCCTTCTTTCAGCCTGAATTTTTTTTGGCTTAAACTTTGAATATATTTGGCCTCAGATTTGTTCAGCATCCTGTTAATATAAATCAATCAATTGCATTTTTTACTACGATCATACAAAAATATACGTCTTCTTTTTTTACCGCTAATATTGGCGCTTGTTTTTTGTTCATGCACCCTGTTTACAGTTGTAAAAAAAGAACCGCAAAACCAGCCCTATGTTTTTGAGACCACTATTAAAATTGACGATAAAGATATTAGCAAGGATGAAAGATCAAGGCTTGAAGGCGGACTATCGGAGCAATTGGACGATAGCATCGCGGCGCGCAAACTGGATAAGGTTTTCTGGGAAGTGCTAAAAAAACCGAACCCGCTTGACACAGGTCTTATTGGTAAGTCAATGGAGTCCATGAATTATTATTTAAACGGAGAAGGCTATTTACATGATTCCATTAATTATACCACTAAAATAAAAAATACAGGCGGGCATCAGCGGGCATATATTAACTTTAATGTATGGCCCGGAAAAGTTACACGCGTCGACTCGCTTACCTATTCGCTTACGCATGACAGCCTGCAGCGCATCGCAGATCATAATGCAGATGATGCGCTGATTAAAAAAGGAGATCCCTTCTCGCAAACCCGGCTCTCATCCGAGCTGGACCGCCTGGTGGAATTGTATCGCAACAATGGCTATCTCCGCTTCTCCAGAAATAATTTGTATGTTTTGTGGGATACTTTAAACCTGAAACTGCTCCGGCCGGTTATGGACCCATTTGAGCAGGCCGAGTTATTAAAACAGCTGCAACTCAGAAACGACAGCCCGATGGTGCATCTTGATATAAGGCAAAAAGAAGTTCAGGACAGCCTCAGCCAGGTAAAATATTATGTGGGAAATATAAAAGTGTACCCCGATGTGCGGTTTGATACTTCAAAAAGAACTGATAATGCAACAACTATCGGCGATATAACGATTATACAGCATGCTAATAAGTTTAAACCGAAGATATTCCCGCAATATATTTACTTCGATAAAGGTGATTTGTACCGCCAAAACCGGTATATGCGCACTTTAAACCGTTTTAACAACCTGGGCACCTGGCGGCTGGTAGACATTGCACAACTTCCAAGAGACAATACCGACACTGTTGATTTTGAAATACGCCTGACACCTGCACCAAAATACAATTTCACCACCAACCTCGAAGGAAGTTTCAGCCAAAGTGTGATAAGCGGAAATTTTGTGGGCCTGGGTGTAAATGTGGGCTTGCAAAACCGGAATTTTTTACGGGGCGCCAATACTTTTAATACCAATGTAAGATATGGAGTGGAATTAGGGGGCATCAACTCGGGCGAGTTTATACAAACCAAGCAGGTAAGTTTAAGCAATTCCCTTATCTTTCCAAGATTTGTTGTTCCGGGGTTTAACGATTTTAAAAGAGATTTCCGCGGCAATATACAATCTATCCTCAGCTTTAATGCTGCCAATACCGACAGGAGGTATTTGTATAATCTTACCAGTTTTAATACCTCATGGGGGTACGAGTTTACCTGGCGTGCAAAAGAGTATGCACTTACCAACCGCACATTCAGCCTGGGCGTTAAAATCCCCAACGTGGAATACTCTTATATAAGAAAAAGAGACAGCCTGTTAACTTTAATTGACAGTAATCCGTCTATCAAAAACCTGTTCTCGGATGGATTGATCACTTCTGTTATTGCAAACTTTTCAATGCCCTGGAATAGCCCGAATAAGCGCAGCATTAATGTATTAAGAATGAACCTCGAAGCATCCGGCCTGCTGACGGGCTTTATAAAGAATAAATTTATTGAGGAACAGCTGTACCGCTTTGTAAAAATAGATGCAGAGTATGCAAAACTCTTAAAATTAACCAGCAAAACAGGGCTGGTAGTACGGGGTTTTGCAGGCATTGGCTACGAGTTTGAGTCAACACCTAATCCTGATAAGCGATCGCAGCTGCCGTTTTTTAAACAATACTACAGCGGAGGCCCCAATAGCATGCGGGCCTGGCAACTGAGGCGCCTGGGTCCCGGATCAACCGTTTATAATTTTGAAGGATCAAGCGGTATACCGGACCGGTTTGGAGATGTGCAGCTGGAGGCCAATATTGAATACAGGATGCCGCTTTTCAGTATTTCGAATATACCGGTAAACGGTGCTGTATTTACAGATGTGGGAAATGTATGGTTACTGAAACAGGATGCCGGATCGTTGGAAGAGATTTTTAAAGCCTCCCGCCTGGGCACCGATCTTGCCATTGGTTCAGGCGCGGGTATACGAGCCGATTTCAGCTTTTTCGTCATACGATTAGACTATGCGTATAAGGTAAAAGACCCCAGCCCCAGCCTGGATAATGCCTCTTACCAGAACAGGCTCTTTGCCTATCCCTTCTTTAAAGGTAGCCAGTTACAAATTGGCATTGGTTATCCTTTTATTTTTTAAAGAATCAACTCTTCTCAAACAACCAGGGAATACGGTAGCGTTTTTTTATTTTATAATTGGAAGTAATGTATTTGCTGATATGCTCCATTGCTTCATCAATATCGTCAGTAAACAGCACCAGGTCCAGGTCTTCGGGAGCAACAGTGCCTTTCTCCGCCATATCTTCAATTGCCTCCAGCAGATCGGCATAAAAAGCCTTACCAAAAATTACGATGGGAAATTCCGTAATGGTTTTGGTTTGTACCAGCGTAAGCGTTTCAAAAAATTCATCCATAGTACCAAAACCTCCCGGCATAATAATAAAGGCATAGCTGTATTTAATCAGCAATGTTTTACGGATAAAAAAATGCTCAAAGGTTACCGCTTTTGTGAGGTATTTATTATAATGCTGTTCAAACGGTAATTTAATATTGCAGCCTACCGATTTGCCGCCTGCCTCAAAAGCGCCCCTGTTGGCAGCCTCCATAATGCCGGGGCCGCCACCCGTCATGGTAGTAAAACCCATTTGTGCAATACGGCGCCCAAATTCAACAGCATGCTGATAGTAGGGGCTATCCTCCTTAAACCTGGCCGAACCAAATACCGTAATACAAGGGCCAACAAAGTGTAGATTTCGCAATCCCATAAAAAACTCCCAGGCCACTTTAAAAAGAAAAATGAACTCGTAGCCCCGGCTTTTGGGACCCTCTAAGTATACCTGTTCTTTTGCAGGAATAATAGGTTGGGCAATCTTTTCAGCAATCTCCTCTTTCTTTTCTTTTTTTGCAGCCTCCATAGATACTTAAATTTCCCATGAATATTTATTATTGTTTTAGGCCATGGGGAACTTCCATAAAAATTTTTCATTCATTCTTTGTGTCATTTATGAATGAAAAATTTCATGTACGTTTCTCTTATACCTGTATTATAAACCATAGCGAATATAAATTTAAAAATCATAAACCGGCAACATCTTATTTTTGCCGGCATAACTTAAACAAAAATTTATGCGCATCATCAGTTATAATGTTAACGGCATACGCGCTGCCCTAAAAAAAGGACTGACAGACTGGTTACAAACCGACCCCGCAGATATTATCTGCCTGCAGGAAACAAAAGCTGAAAAAGACAATATAGATATTGCAGCTATCCACGAGCTGGGCTATGAAGATTATTGGTTTTCTGCACAAAAGAAAGGCTACAGCGGTGTTGCTGTACTTACAAAAATAAAACCGGACAACGTGGAGTATGGCACAGGGCACCAGGTAAGCGATGAAGAGGGCCGCGTTATACAGCTGGATTTCGGTAAAATCAGGCTCATCAATGCCTACTTTCCATCGGGAACCAGCGGCGACATCAGGCAGGCTTTTAAATATGTATGGCTGGACGAATTTTTTGTTTACCTGAATGAATTAAAAAAGAAACACCCGCAACTGATCATTTGCGGAGACTACAATATCGCCCACAGGGAGATAGATATCCACGATCCGAAAGGCAATAAAAAATCATCGGGCTTTCTGCCCGAAGAAAGAGCATGGATGGATAAATTTGTGCAGGAAGGCTATAACGATACATTCCGGTTGATCCACCCCGATGCCGCGCACCGGTACAGCTGGTGGAGCCAGCGTTTCCCAAGCGTTCGTCTCAATAATAAAGGCTGGCGTATCGATTATATTACTGTAACCGACCCGCTAAAGAATAAAGTGGCCGATGCCGAAATTTATCCTGATGTAAAGCACAGCGATCACTGCCCTGTATATGTAAAACTGGATGTATAATGTCAAACGAGGCCACTATAATATATAATGTCACCAACAAGGTAAGCCACAGCATTCATAATGAATGGCTTATATGGATGAAAGCCCATCATATTCCAGCGGTTTTAAATACCGGCTGTTTTTTTAAAGCATCTGTTTTAAGGCTGAAAGATATAGACGATAATGAAGGGCCCACCTATGCCGTTCAATACCATGCCAAATCACAAGCCGATTATGAACGCTACCTTGCAGATTTTTCCGCAGCACTAAGACAGGAAGCCATGGATAAATGGGGCGATCAGTTCATTGCTTTCAGAACCGTTATGGAAGTTGTGGATTGAATGTGCATAAGATTTTTTTAGTGCTTTGCAGATTCAAAAAAAAATGTATATTCCTTTAAAAGCCTTTATGGCATTGCATTTCAGGCTAAATCGTCTGAAACCCTTTACAGTAAAGGGTTTCAGAAAAAAAACTTTTAAACGCCCTGCTGCCCTTCAGCAGGCGAATTTGCGCAAACGCTTGCCCCACGTGGGTTTTAGAAGATTTTTAAAACGTTAATAATAATAAAATATTTTGCTGATATGATCCAAAACCATCTAAATTTGTTTCCAAAATAAAACTCATTAAAATTTTTACTATGAACAAATCTGAATTAATCGAAAAGCTTGCTAAAGATGCGGGTATAACAAAAACTCAGGCGAATGCTTCCTTAGATTCTTTTGTAGATGCTGTTACAAAAACTTTGAAAAAAGGTGACAAAGTAACTTTAGTAGGTTTTGGTACTTTCTCTGTTTCTAAAAGGGCTGCCCGCAATGGCCGCAACCCACAAACAGGTGCTGTTATCAAAATCAAAGCTAAAAAAGTGGCTCGCTTTAAAGCCGGTAAAGAATTATCTTCCAAGATCTAACCGTCATAAAGCAATTCCTTACAATGCCCTGATCATTTCGGGGCGTTTTTTATTACCTTTGCGCAAAATATTAAAAATAAAACTATGGGAAGAGGCGATAAAAAAACCGCGAAAGGAAAACGTTTTAAAGGATCATTCGGCAAAAGCCGCCCTGCTGTTTCTCCTGATGCAAAGAAAAAAGAAGCAGCGAAAAAAGAAGCAACAGCAAAGTAAGCAGCTTCGTTTTATGGATGCTCCGGAAAATTATACAACAGGAACCATGTTCCTGTTTTTTTGTACACAAGCTCCCTGGCCGGAAACAAAAAAGAACGCTAAAGGCCCTGACCGGTTATTTAAAAAGGCAGAGGAGCTCCTGCGCTTTTATTTCACTATCGGCTGCTTCCATAATCCTGTAAAGCCTTGTCAGCTCAACAGGTGTAAGAATAATGTGTACCTCTCTGGAGGGGGTACCCAGCATGATGATTTTTGAATCCTGGTTAATATTTGAATACGATTGAGAGGCTTTGCAGGTAACCTGCTTGTAAAACATAGCAAAATCTTCTTCATTTAAAGTTAGCATAGTAGAAATAAAAGCTATCTGGAAATGACCACATCGTTTACATCGTACAATGTACCCTTCTTCCCCGTAATAGAGTGATTGAAAATCGCAAGACATGATTTTTTCCTGCAAAAATTTATATCTCCACGGAAATTTTATATCGAAATCGGGAAAAACTATTTACGAGATCGGGAACTTTCAATAGTTTTAAGAACCTGGGATCAGGGAGAAAGACGTTCTATTTTCCATTGATCGCCTTGCGCTGTGTATAACAACCTGTCGTGAAGCCTGCTGGGCCGGCCTTGCCAGAACTCAATGCTTTCAGGTTTTACAATATAGCCGCCCCAATAATCCGGCTTTTGAACCGGTTGTCCGGCAGCCATGGCGTTTTGTATGCTTTTTACCCGCGCTTCCAGTTGCTCCCGGCTTTCAATTACCGAGCTTTGGTGAGAAGCTATTGCCCCAATCTGGCTGCCCACAGGTCTTGAAAAAAAATAGGCGTCGCTTTTTTCTTTTGATATTTTTGAAACCGTTCCGTAGATCCTTACCTGCCGTTCCAGCTCTTTCCAGAAAAATACCAGGCAGGCCTTCGGATTTTCAGACAGCTCCCGCCCTTTCCGGCTTTCATAATTAGTAAAGAAAGTAAAGCCGGCTGTTGAAACATCTTTCAACAAAACAATGCGGGCATCAGGAGTGCCATCTGCTGCTGCTGTAGCCAATGTCATGGCATTTACTTCAGTAAGTTCGGCGTGCAATGCTTCTTTCCACCATTGCTCAAACTGGGCTATAGCATCGGGTAAAGCCTCGCTTTCCAGCAAACTTTTTAAAGAATATTGTGTGCGTATATCGGAAATAGACATTGAATGAATGATGAATGCATTACGCTTAAGGCTGTAAACCTTTGGCTTTATGCACAAATTACAAACCATGAACAATGAGAACAGGCCCAACCATCTCAGCTTCTTAGCTGATCAGCGTACCCACATCTTCGCCCTTTACCACCTGCGCCAGATTACCAGCCTTGTTCATATCAAATACAATAATGGGTAGCTTATTCTCCATACAAAGTGTAAAAGCCGTCATGTCCATTATGCGAAGATTTTTACTCAAACATTCCTGGTAGCTAACTGTTTTGTAGCGTGTAGCAGACGGATCTTTTTCAGGATCAGCGGTATAAACGCCATCTACCCGTGTACCTTTTAAGATCACGTCCGCATTAATTTCTATAGCGCGCAAAGAACCCGCCGTATCGGTAGTAAAATAGGGGTTGCCGGTACCTGCGCCAAAAATCACTACCCGGTCTTTTTCGAGGTGCCTGATGGCCCTGCGGCGAATGTAAGGCTCGGCTATCTGCTCCATTACAATAGCGCTTTGCAACCGGGTAAACATGCCCGCTTTTTCCAGGCCGGCCTGTAAAGCCATCCCATTGATCACCGTTGCAAGCATGCCCATGTAATCACCATGCGCCCGTTCAATACCGGTTTGCGCCTCGTTCATCCCCCGGTAAATATTACCGCCGCCAATTACAATGGCCACCTGCACACCCTCATCCACCACAGATTTTATCTCATTTGCATACTGATTAATAATGTCAGGATCCATACCATAATTTTTATTTCCCATTAAGGCCTCTCCTGAGAGTTTTAATAAAATCCGTTTGTATTTAGGCTGCATTGCTACTTTATTTGTTTTTAGTTATAAATTGCCCGGCGAAGATAGGGAACTGTTTAAAGGTTGGAAAGTTTAAGATCGAAAAAGTCGGAAAGTCCGGAAGTCGGAGGTCGGAGGTCGGAAGACCGAAGTTTCCCATCAGCACATTATCGCACCTGCCTGTTGGCAGACACATTAGCTAATTGGCTTATTAGTATATTTAACGTCTTAAAATGATTTTTATATGAAACGAAAACTGGGAACAACCGAGGTTGAAGTAACCCCTATTACGATGGGCGCATGGGCCATTGGTGGTTTTATGTGGGGTGGCAACGAGGAAAAGGATTCAATAGCCGCGATACGGGCGTATATTGATAATGGCATCACCTCCATTGATACTGCCCCTGTTTATGGCTTTGGTTATAGTGAAGCGCTCGTGGGTAAAGCTATTAAACACTACGACAGAAGCAGGATACAGATACTTACTAAATTTGGTATGGTATGGGATATGGAAAAAGGCGATTTTGCTTTTGAAGGAAAAGACAGCACGGGACAAGTAAAAAAAATATACCGGTATGGCGGTTATGAAACTGCTTTGCGGGATGTGGAAACAAGCTTAAAAAGGTTGCAGACCGACTACATAGACCTGATACAGCTGCACTGGCCGGATACCACCACGCCGATTGACGAAACCATGCGCGCCATGGAAAAAATGCTGCAGGACGGAAAGGTCAGGGCCGTTGGTGTTTGCAATTATAATGCAGCACAGCTGAAAGAAGCAGCACAGACTATCAGGCTTGCCAGTGACCAGGTTCCCTATAGTATGCTTAAGCGCGACATTGAAAAAGAAACGGTTCCCTATGCTTTGGAAAATAACCTTTCCATTATTGCTTACAGCCCTATGGAACGTGGCTTATTAACAGGTAAATACGAAAACATGTCGGCGCTGAATGCTGAAGATCATCGTAACAATTACTTCAAACGGTTTGATTTTAGCGCCGTAAAAAGGCTCACAGACAATCTTGCCCAACTGGCAACAAAATATAATGCAAGCACTGCACAACTGGTATTAGCCTGGACCTTCCACCAGCCAGCCGTGGCAGCAGCTTTAGCCGGCGCCAGAAACGCACAACAGGCAGCAGAAAATTCAAAAGCATTGTATATTACGATCAGCGATGATGATTTGAAACTGATTGAGAAATGGCTGAACGATAAATTTCTCTCATAAAAAGTCGGAAAGTCCGGAAGACCAGCATAAAAGAAACATTTCTTAACCTACAGTTCTCAGCAATAGCTTTAACTTTTGTACCTTTCTCTCCGACTTCGGACTTCGGACATCCAACTTCCAACATACACAACGATGAACACAATTTGCTTTGGCGAAATATTATGGGATGTATTGCCCACAGGTAAAGTTCCGGGAGGAGCACCAATGAACGTCTGTTATCACCTGAACAGGCTGAACCTGGCAGCTTCGATAATATCCAAAACAGGAAATGATGAAAATGGCAAAGCCCTGCTTGATTTCCTGCAAAAAAATCATATTGATACTTCCTTAATACAAACAGACAGCCGGCAGGCCACAGGCACGGTAATCGCCACTCAGAAAGGTAATGAAATCGAATACGATATTGTGCAGCCGGTAGCGTGGGATTTCATTGACAATTCAGCAACATTAATGGAGCGCGTTTCTGCTGCAGATTACTTTATTTTCGGTAGTCTCGCTGCAAGAAACCCGCATTCAAGAAATACTTTAATTCAATTGCTGGATACGGCCAAAACAAAGATTATCGACATTAATCTTCGACCGCCGCATTATGAGCAAAGCACTGTGGAGCTTTTATTTACTAAAGCTGATATTCTAAAACTTAATAATCATGAACTGGCACTTATTGCAGGCTGGTACAGCAATGAAGCGGACTTTGAAAAACAGGTTTTATTATTGAGCGAAAAGTTTTCCATCCCGGTAATGATCATAACTAAAGGGGAAGCAGGTGCAGCATTACTGTACAACAAAAATTTCTACGAACATCCCGGTTACAAAATAAAAGTTGCAGATACCATTGGCAGTGGCGATGCTTTCCTTGCCGGCTTCTTGTCAAAATATACAACAGGTCACTCGCCGGAAACAGCGCTGGAATTTGCCTGCAGGATCGGGGCCTTTGTAGCATCGCAAAAAGGCGCTTGCCCGGATTACCAGGCAGAAGAAATTGAAAATATAAAAAACGCCCCGTATCCGGAGCGCCTTTTATAAAACTTATCACAATGAGGTGATTAACCTAAAGCTACCCTTTTAAATTCTAAAACAGTTACCCCATTTTCTTTCAGGTAATCTCCAACACTTTTACCTGCATCTTTTACAAAAGCCTGTGCTGTTAAAGTTTGTTCTTTAAAGAAAGCACCTAATTTGCCCTCAGCAATTTTAGCGATCATTTCTTCAGGTTTGCCAGCCATTTTAGGATCTTCTTTCATAATATCCATGATCACGGCTTTCTCACGGGCCACCACATCAGCAGGCACGCTCGCTGCATCCACAGCCACAGGGCTCAATGCTGCTACCTGCATCGCTATATCTTTACCCACTTCCGGGGCTTCTTTATCCAAACCAACCAATACACCAATACGGTAAGCGCCATGAATGTAAGACGCTACGTAAGGGGCAGTGATCTTTTCAAATTTAGTGATCCCGATCTTTTCGCCAATAGAAGCCAGTTTATCGTTTACCAGCTCAGCAATTTTAGTACCCTGTATAGTTACTTCATTCAGTTCTTCAACTGAGTTTACATTGCCGGCAACAGCCGCATCAGCAATGCTTTTAACAAATGCAACGAAGTCTTCATTTTTAGATACGAAGTCGGTTTCGCAGCTTACACATACAACGATCCCCGTTTTGTTATCGGCAGTTGTCTGCGCTACTACTACGCCTTCTTTTGCTTCACGGTCGCTGCGTTTTGCAGCCACTTTCTGGCCTTGTTTGCGCAACCAGTCAATCGCTGCTTCAAAGTCGCCGTTAGTTTCAGTAAGCGCTTTGCGGCAATCCATCATACCTGCGCCGGTTGCCTGGCGCAGCTTATTAATATCCTGTGCTGTAATTGTTGCTGTAGACATATTTAAGAATTTATGATCTATGATTTATGATCTGAGATGTAAACCCTGCAACATAAATCATAAGGTTTTATGCAAATTATTTTTTTGAGACGAGCGGTGAACAGGTACCAGCTTCGTTGTGTCACTCACTTTATCGTTCCGGCTATTTCTCATCCAATATATTCGCCGCTTATATAGGATCAGTCCTATTCTGCAGCTGAAGTGTGCGACGCAATTCTGATGAGATATATACATCAGCCTGTGCAATAAAGTTAATAGTCCTATTCCATACAATGAACTATGAACCCTGAGCCGACTTACCTTCTTGGCGCTCCGCTTCTTGCACCGCCACTGTTGCCAGTGCTTCTCCTGCGCTGACCACCTTGTCCTGCACCACGGCCACGGCCACCACGTCCGGCTTCTGCTTCTGCTTCTGCCTGTAATTTAGCAACTTGTTTCTCGTTCTCATCTGCAAAGTTGTCTTCCACATCCTCATCTTTAGCAGCTTGCCTTTCTGCCAAACCTTCTTCAATTGCCGCAGTGATGTAGTTTACAACGATAGCAATTGATTTTGTAGCATCATCATTTGCAGGAATAGCGAAATCTACTTTATTAGGATCGCAGTTGGTATCTACTACGCCAAAAGTAGAGATATTCAGGCGTTTGGCTTCTGCCAATGCAATATGCTCATGACCAATGTCCACAATGAATAAAGCTGCAGGCACACGGCCCAGCTGCGCAATACCGCCCAATACTTTTTCCATCTTATCTTTATCGCGGGTTAAAGTAAGGCGCTCCTTTTTAGTAATGCTGTCGAAAGAACCGTCGCCCAGCATTTTTTCAATGCTTTGCATTTTTTTTACACTCTTACGCACGGTGTTAAAATTGGTCAGCATACCACCCAGCCAACGCTCGGTTACGTAAGGCATACCCACTTTTTGAGCACATTCGGTTACAATATCTTTTGCCTGTTTTTTAGTACCAACAAACAATATTTTTTTCCCGCTGCGTGCAATTTGCTTCATAGCAGCTGCAGTTTCCTGCAGGCACTCTACGGTTTTGTTAAGATCGATGATGTGGATACCTTTTTTTTCAGCAAAAATGTAAGGCAACATTTTAGGGTTCCATTTCTTCTTTAAGTGCCCGAAATGTACACCCGCTTCCAGAAGCTGCTGTTGTAATGATGTATTATTTTCCATTTAAAGTATAAGTTTAAAGTTTGAAGTAAAAAGTTTAAAGTTTGCCTAAGGATACTAACCTTAAACTTTAAACATTTAAACAAATTAACGTTTAGAGAACTGGTAGCTTTTCCTTGCTTTTTTGTGACCGAATTTCTTACGCTCTACAGAACGAGGATCGCGTTTTAATAAACCGGCAGCTTTTAAAGCCGGGCGATATTCAGCATTTATATCAACCAATGCGCGGGCAATACCCAGCATTGCGGCCTCTGCCTGGCCTTTAACACCACCTCCGGCTGCATTGATTTTTACATCGTACTTATCAGCAGCTTCTACTGTTTTTAACGGACGCTCTACCTGGTTTTGCAGATACACCAGTGAAAAATACGTTTTGTAATCTTTATCGTTTACAGTAATAACGCCATTGCCCCTGCTTATGAAAACACGGGTAACTGCTTCTTTACGGCGACCAACTGCATTTTTTTGTTTTTCCATTTATTTATATGCTTTAGGCTTTAGGCTTTAGGCAGTAAGCATATAGCTAACGGCTTAAAGCGTATGGCTATATTTTAAAATTTTAATTCTTTAGGTTGTTGTGCAGTGTGCGGATGGTTGCCTCCGGTATATACAAATAATTTTTTGTACATCTTACGGCCTAAACGGTTTTTAGGCAGCATGCCCTTTACTGCTCTTTCGATGATCACTTCGGGACGGCGTTTTTGTAAATCGCTTGCCACCTCTTCTTTACGGCCACCGGGGTATCCGCTGAAAGTGTCATAAATTTTCTGATCGATTTTATTACCGCTCAGTTTTACTTTTTCGCAATTGACAACGATGATATAATCGCCGGTATCAACGTGCGGGGTATAAGATGCTTTGTGCTTACCGCGTAAAATAGCGGCGATTCTTGAACACATGCGTCCTACGGTTTGATTAGTACCATCTACAACGTACCAGTTACGCTGTACGGTAGCCTCGTTCGCATGCTTCGTGGTGAAGTGTTGCTTGCTCATTTTAAAAAATTCAAATTGTTAATTAAATCACCGGGCTATCCCCCGGCTCCCAACCATATTGGATTGGGGGTGCAAAGGTAGAATTATATATATTAAAAACAATGAAAAAAGAAGCTATTTTTTTACACCTCCTTTACAATAAGTTGATTATCAGTAAATTTTTTGACACAACTTTTCTATCAAATTAATACCTTATAACAAATCAGCCGGTTAAGACTGTATTTTTTACAGGTAACCCGTACTGCCGGAAGCGGGTTTGTACATCTTCATCACACAATATTATACAGATAAAAGATGTACCTTTAATATGGTTTATGAACAGCCCATATAAAATATTGCCCCATTATACTTATAAAGAATGGGCTCTTTGGGAAGGGAAATGGGAACTGATCGATGGCATTCCTCATGCGATGAGCCCTTCTCCCGTGCCCAGGCATCAGCGGCTGGCTTCTGAATTAAATACTGAATTAAACCTGGCGCTCCGGAATTCTAAGTGCGGAAAAGCATGCAAAGTGTACGAGCCAATTGACTATAAAATTTCTGAAGACACTATTCTAATTCCCGATATACTTATAGTGTGCAATGAAATTAAAAAACCTTACCTGGATTTTGCCCCGGCCCTGGTAGTGGAAATTTTATCGCCCTCCACGGCCCTGAAAGACAGGAATACCAAATATCAGCTTTACGAACAGGAACAGGTAAAATATTATTTGATTGCAGACCCTGATAAAGAAACTATTGAAGTATATACATTAACCGACAATAAATATGTATTACAGCCTTTTACTGCCAGTTTTGTATTTGAACTGGAAAAAGGCTGCAGTATCACAGTACCTTTTAACCATATATTTTCTTAGAATAACAAATAATTTTATTCTATTAATTTAAAATTATTGTAACGATGCCAATACCAGAAACCATCCTTCGGGAGTTGGAGCAGCCATACGAATTATCAGCTGAAGCGATCCGTTTTTATGCTGAAAACCGGTTTATCAAATTAAAGAAAGTTTTGTCCCCGGAGGCGCTTACCTTCTTCAGAAATATTATAGCTGACCAGGTTGAAAAGATGAATACGATAACATCTTCTTTAAATGAAAGAGATACTTATGGCAAGGCTTTTTTACAGTTGTTTAACCTCTGGAGGGAAAATGAACACGTGCGGGCGCTTGTTTTTAGCAAACGGTTGGGGAAAATAGCTGCCGATCTGATGCAGACAGAGGGCGTTCGGCTGTATCACGATCAGGCGCTGTTTAAGGAAGGCGGCGGGGGCATCACACCCTGGCACGCCGATCAGTATTACTGGCCTTTGGAAACAGACAAAACGATAACCGCCTGGATTCCGCTGCAGGCAACCCCTTTAGAAATGGGACCGCTTGAATTTAGCGCAGCCAGCCATCAAATAATTGAAGGAAGAGAATTGTCCATTAGCGATGAAAGTGAAGCATTGATACAAAACCGGTTAAAAGTCACCGATTTTAAGCACGTTATTGAACCGTTTGATGCCGGAGAGATCAGCTTTCACTCAGGCTGGGTCTTTCACAGGGCGGGCGCCAACAGCACTCATGAAATGCGCAGGGTAATGACCATTATTTATATGGACAGGGACATGAAACTAAAAGCCCCGCAAAACAAAAACCAGGAACATGACTGGAACACCTGGTGCCCCGGCGCAAAAGTGGGCGAAATTATAAATACCCCCATCAACCCCGTTTTGTACCAACCGGCGTAGCAATGGATATAAAATATTTGTGTCCGTACTGGGGGCAGGAGCCTGTTAAACCTGTAACTTTTCTCAACAAAGTATTGCAAGCCGGTTTCGATGGCGTAGAGGTAAACCTGGGCACATTGCAACATAAAAAAGAATGGTTACAGGCTTTCAATAACATAAAATCGGCACAACCCGGCTTTGTGGTTGTAGCCCAGATGGTATTGGAAGACCGCTATAAAACCCCATCGGCATTTTTAAGTGCCATGATTAAAAGGCTGGAAATACTGGTACGGTTCAAACCAGATTTTATTAATTCCCATACCGGGAAAGATTTTTTCAGTTTCAAAGACAATTGCCTGCTGATAGAAGCTTCCAACACATTTTCGCGGCAAAACAATATTGAAATTTATCACGAAACCCACCGCGGCCGATTTTCTTATGCCATACATGAAATACCAAAGTATCTTAAAAAATTTCCGCGCCTGGGTTTAATCGCAGACTACTCGCACTGGTGCAATGTATCCGAAAGCATGCTGCAAAATCAATCTGCCCTTTTAAAATCTGTAATACCACATATCCGGCACATCCACGCAAGAGTGGGGTGGGAACATGGGCCGCAGGTTGCCGATCCGTTTACAAAAAATGCCGAAAACTATTTGCAGCAATTCACCCGCTGGTGGAGCGATATTTTAAGATATCATCGGAAAAACGGGCAACAACTTTTTACTATATGCACAGAAGCCGGGCCGCCGCCCTATATGCCAACAGACGGATTGGGCAGGCCATTGGCCTATCAATGGAGCATAAACGTACAAATGTTGCAATACTTAAAAAACAGGTTTCAAAAAATGTAACCCTCAAAAGACTTTTACAATGTATAATAACATCATCAGGCCCATCTTCTTTGTTGTATTATTTACAACCGTTCTGTATGCAGGCGCTCAAACACCAAAAGTTTCCTCCGGCCGGCTGGTGGAATATAAAAAGTTCAACTCCCGGTATATAGGTGAAAGAATGGTGAGGGTTTGGCTGCCCGATAACTATCGGCCCAACCAAAAATACAATGTGGTGTACGCCAACGATGGACAAAACCTGTGGGATGCCTCTTTAAACTGGACCAAGCAGGAATGGGAACTGGACGAAACAATGGACAGGCTTCTGAAAGAAAAGAAAATACAGCCTGCTATTGTGGTAGCTATTGATAATGCCGGTATGAAACGACATGCCGAATATTTTCCGCAAAAACCATTTGAAAGCCTGCCTCAGCACGTGCAGGACACAATATTAAATATAAAGTGGGGCGAGAATAAGTTGTTTGCCGAAAACATATACTCAGACAAGTACCTCAAATTTATTGTAAGCGAACTCAAACCTTTTATAGACAGCGCTTATACTACTAATAAAGACTCGCAGCATACTTTTATTATAGGAAGTAGTATGGGCGGACTTATTTCTATGTATGCTGTTTGCGAATACCCAAATGTATTTGGCGGCGCTATATGTATGTCTACCCATTGGCCGGGTATATTTAGTTCAGCCGATAATCCCGTCCCGGCTGCATTTTACAGTTATTTAAAAACGCACTTGCCAGACAGTAAAACACATAAGTTTTATTTCGATTATGGCACGCAAACCCTCGATGCGGACTATGAACCTTACCAGCAGGAGGTGGACAAGATCATGAAAGAAAAAGGCTTTACCAAAAAAAGTTGGGAGACCTTAAAGTTCAATGGCGCCGCACATGTAGAAAGCTCCTGGGCGCAAAGGCTGTATATTCCAATAACGTTTATGCTACAGTAGGGTGTCTTGTAATACCTCCGCCAACCAACAAAGAGCCGACAGAAAAAACAGCTAATTCTCCTTTTGTCTTTAAAAAGTAACTTGCCGCAATATTGTTTTACTTACAGGTATTAGTCTGATTGGCTCCGTTTGGTTTGTATTTTCATTTTTTAATTGAAGAAAAATAATGTCGTTATTAAATACTGCTTTATTATCTGCGACATAGCTATACCGTGCTTTATTTTTTCCTGTGTACAAATAATCCTGAAAACCCGGAGCATATTTTTTTCCAGTCATTTCATTGGCTTCAAGCGAATGAGCGTACACCAGCGCCCCGTAAGTAAAGTACTTTTCATTTGCAGCATCGGTATGTACTATTACTTCGGCATCAAACTCAATTACAATATCCGTTGCCCCTGATATTTTTTTATTGATTACAATATAATCGTTCATCATTTTGTACGGAACATTGCAGGTGATTTTAGCAGCCCAGCCTGGTTTTCTTATTTTTAAAACAGGGGCCACCGACGAGGCGGCGCTTAGCTTAAAAGTAATACGATTCCGGTATGGATATTCGGTAATTTCGTTTACGGATACCGGTACGTTGCCAATTTTTGTATTTAATACCGAGGGGCCTAACAATGCGGCTATAAGAGTGTTGTCATCTTCCTTCATCCACATATTTTGTACAAAGTACGGCGTTATCCTTCCTGCATTAGGCACACAGCAAACAGCCGCATCTTTATGTGCAGCTGAATATTTATACCTTGTTTGGTTCTTTTCTTTTACTGAACCATTTTTGCCACCGGTCATTTCGTAAGAATTATCCGTTTTCAGGTAGGCAATACCGGAATGACAGGGATTACGCGCGCCCTGTGCTGCGTTATAGAATATTTTTTCAGCTTTATCGCCATATATGGCGTCGCCTGATTTTTGAAGCATCAGCATATAGCTATCCAGCAATTCTTGAATGGAACAATACTCATAACCCGTTTCCGTGGCATCAGCCAGCCGCCCGCCGATCCATTCGTCTCCAATTGGGCCACCTGATGGAGTGACACACGCTTCAATTCTTTGCAGATAAACAGGCAGCGCCTGCCGGAGCACCGGATCTGAAGTGCTGTATGCAGCCACTATCAGGGGCCTTACATGCTCGTAAGTATGTACCCCGTGCCCCGACAGTTTATATGCAGGATTGAGGATACTTTGCAGCTGCACATCTTTTTCAAAAGAAAAATTGGATGAAAAATTCTGATAAAGGAAAAGAGCATATTCCCTGTATTTCTTATCGCCGGTAATCCTGTACATCTCATCACACACATCCGTAAACGTTAATCCATGCGCTACACCGCCCGAAAATTCCGTTCCGGCAAAAAAAGGATTCGACAGATAAACAGGATAGTTTTTAAAAACATCGTCTACAGCCCGTACCACGGCAAGCCATGTTTTTTTTTCGCCGGTGATCTCATAATAAGCCAACAAGCCTCTCAACAAAGTAGTTTTAGCCCACAGCTCCCCGTTCTCTGCAGTAAAGTGATAACGCAGCACACTATCATAAATCCCCAGGTAACCATTCTTGTCCTGCGTGCCTGTAATTTTATAAATATACTGCTTCACCTTTTCCTTGTCAGCAGCGTTATTAAGCAACATGATATTCCTGATATATCCGTCTCTCCAATTGGATTGGGTCTCGGAGTTCCACCACTTATACTGGTCATCTCCTCCAATATCTCCTTCTTTTAGATTTCCCAGGTCTTTCGCCCTGCTGTGCTTATGCAATCTTGCTGAGTAGATGGGATCATTTATAAGATCGGGAACAATTTTATCAAGGTTGCCGACAAAACCTTTTACATCATTTTGCATTTGCTTTTTAATCCAGCCTGCAGGCTTTACAGCGCCAAAAGGCAGTCTTTTAAATGTTTCTTTTTGCAGATAAAAAGGTAACTCTTGCCCCAATGAAAAAAGCGGCACCAGCACTAACAGAAAGCAAACCGTTTTTTTAAACCAATAAATCATACCTGCGAAAACTATTGTTTGGTAATCGTGTAACTGTTATTGGGTATATCTAATTTGATCAGGTAAGAGCCGCTTGCTGAAATAACAATATTATCGCCTCCAGATGCAAGCGTGCCGCCGGACCCGCCATAATTGGTGGTCCAGTCGTGGTTTTTCCTGAACTTTAACTCACCGCTGGCTAATGTGGTGGTAACGGACCATGTGGAATCTCCGTTATTGTATTTCATATCCGTATCACTGCTCCAGTCACCTGCAGTAGCGCTGCCAATAATGCTCCATTGCAGATATGCCATGGCAATGGTTAAATCATTAAGGTTGGCTGTTATCTGGTAAGAACCGGCGCCGGGTGAAGTAAGATTTCCTCCACTGGTGCTTAATGTGCTGCTGCCGCCGTCACCATAGGAAACATCCCAGTTCTTCTCCGGCGTAAGTTTAAATTCCGATCCTGCTGAAGGAAAATAAATAATTCCTGTATATATGCCATTGCTTGTTGAGGAAATGAGACTGTCGGCACTGGTAACTTCCCAATCCTCGTAGGCCCCCGGAACGTATAACCAGCTTACCGCAGCGTATGGAGTTACCGCCAACGTTACAGTATTGGTATATGATGCGGCAAACGAATCAGAAATTACAGATTTAATCCTCAATTCAATTTGCGAAGATTCGCCAAAAGGCAAATTTAATTTACTTACAAGTGTATTAAAGTCGGCAGTAGTAAATGCCTGATAAACCTGTTTTGTATCCAGCAAAACAGTTGTGGCATTTGCAAAATCATTTCCCGCCAGGTCTATTTGCATAGTTTGTGTAATGGCGGCAGCATAGCCAAAGTCTGCCATAGACCAGTTAAAGGAAATAGCAGTATCTGAAGCAGCACTTTTTGATAATACCAATGTGCTTGCAGATGCGGATAATGTTCCGGCATCGGCTTCTTTTGCCACTACAACAGTACCATCTTTTTTGCAGGCCGCCGTAAAAAAAGATATTAGCAGCAAAAGAAAAGAATATCTTATTATCGATTTCATTGTTTTTAGTTTATTGATTAATATCCGCTATTTTGGGTAAGGTTCGTATTAGCGCTGATATCAGAAGCCGGTATAGGGAATAAATTAAAATACGACTGCACGGCGGTGCCGGTTGAAGCGCCCCCTTTCCAGGGCCACAAATAGCCTGAGGTGGTAAACAAGCCATATCGCACCAGATCGCTGCGCCTGAAACATTCCCAATACAATTCCCTTCCCCTTTCGTCTAAAATATCATTTAAGCTAACCGTACTTAAAGAAGTAGTGTTTGCCCTTGACCTGAGCAGGTTTACATACGTCAGCGCCTGCGAAGTGGACCCGCCCGAACCGCCTCTCAAAGTAGCTTCGGCATAAATCAGGTATTGCTCTGCCAGCCTGAAGATGGGAAAGTCGGTAGATACAAATGTAGAGGCGTCGGTAGGAGTGGTACCATCAGAATTTTTATTGGTGAACTTTATCACTTTAATACCATTTGAAAAGCTCGATTCGTCGGTAATTTCGTAATCCGTTCCATAAAACATTGCGCGGTCATCATCGGAAGTGGTATAATCGTCTCCAAATAATAAAGGCAGCGGCTTACGGGCAACCAGGCCTCCCCAGCCTCCTCCGGGGATGCCGAATGAAGACGGGCTCATACTGCTGTTAACGGCACCATTCACAATAAATGTGGTGCCTCCGTAATTTTGTGTATAGTTCCCGTCGTAATTGATGCTGAGAATAGTTTCAGGATTATTCTCATTGTTATCGGCCATAAATAAATGCGAATAAGTGGTATGTAAGCTGTATCCCGAATTAATAACTTTCGTTGCATACGTAATAGCATCTCCATAATGTTCTGTTCCCGTATACACGGCTGCGTTCAGATACAGCCGGGCCAGCAATGCCCATGCAGCTGCTTTATCAGCCCGGCCATATTCGTTGGTTTGAGCATCCAACAGCTGGTCCTGTATGGCCAGCAATTCACTTTCCACATAATCAAACAGATCCGCTCTCGAAATTTGTTTTGGAGCTTCTTTTCCGATCGTACTGTTTTCATCTAAAAAAGGAGGGTTCCCGAAAAGATCAAGCAATACCCAGTATTGGTAAGCCCTCAAAAACCTTGCCTCGGCACGGTAAACGGCCAGCGTATCTTCAGCAACTGCAGTACTTGAACTCGTTTCACGTAAAAATGAGTTAGCTACGGTAATCTGGTAAATACTCCTGTTGTACAGCCCGTTCAGCAGTACATTACTGGATGTCCAGGTAATATTATCCATATCCATTACGCCTGGATCACTTGTCCATATACAAAGCGCTTCGTCTGTCGGGGCTTCCTGCGTCATCCAGAATAAACGTAAAAAGTCAGAAGTGCCGGCATCAATCCCCGCTATGTCTGAAGCATCCGTTGCGGTACTGCTTGTAAGGGCAAAAGCGCCGTAAACCTTTGCCAGCGCCTGCTTTGTACCTTCGGCTGTGCTAAATACATCTTCGGCGGTAGTGGTATTAATCGGGTTTCTGTCCAGCTTCTTATCGCAGGAAGCTAATACAACCGCCAGCAATATGCATATATTATATAGAATGGCATTATACTTCATCGTTCAGTATTTTTTTATTTAAAAGTTCAGATTTAAACCTAAGGTGTACACGCGGGGTACAGGGTAAAACTGGTAGTCCACACCGTTGTATACCTCGGGGTTCAGCCCGGTATATTTAGTAACCGTGAATACATTTTGCACATTGGCCGACAAGGTAAGATTGATATGGTCGCGTAGCACCCTACCGAAATCATAAGTAAGGCTGATATTATCCATTTTCAGGAACGAAGCATTTTGGATGTAATAATCCGAAAGCAGCTGCCTGTATGCAAAACCCGTATTATAAATATCCCTGGAAGCATTGCCCAACTGGCCGTTAAGAGCCACCAGCGCATAAGTACCCAGGTTAGCCGCAACATTATTGTAAACATAGTTACCTACGTTTGAGCGTAGCACCGTGTTAAAAGTAATGCTCTTATACCTGAAGTTAGTGCTAAAACCGAATAGCCATTTCGGGTAAGGGGCATGATAAAAGTACTGATCGTTTCCGGAAGTAACGGCTCCATCGCCAGTCAGGTCGGCATACACACCCTCAATAGGTTTCCCGGTTGCAGCATCATATACCTGTTTATATACCAGGAAACTATTTGGTGTGTTACCAACAGCGTTATATTCAATATAATTACCGGTGGCCCCTGTTACCCCGGCGCTGGTATTGGCCACCCCTTTATCGGATGCGCTTGTGGATTGCAGCTTTTCAATAATACTTTCGTTATGGGAAGTATTAAAATTCACACTCCAGTCTATATCTTTTTGCCGGATAATTGCAGCGTTCAAATTCAGCTCAAACCCTGTTGAACTCATATTACCGACGTTGGTGGTAAGAATATTTGTAAAATTAGTGCCGGCGGCAAGGTTTACAGAGCTTAACATATCAAAGGTATATTTCCTGTATAAATCGATACTGCCGGATAAGCGGTTTTTGAAAAACCCGAAATCCAACCCAATATTTGAAGATCGGGTGCTCTCCCATTTTAACCCCGCATCATAAGAAGAGGGAGTATACATTTGATAATAAGTGCTCCCAAACTGGTACATGGCGGTGGTATTGCTTAAATAGTAGCTGGGAATATAAGAGTAGCTGCTGATACCATCCTGGTTACCTGTCAACCCGTAGCTCAGCCTCAGCTTCAGATCGGATAAGGCGGCTACGTCAGAAAGAAAATTTTCCTTTTTAATATTCCAGCCTACGGCCACGCCCGGAAACGTTCCCCAGCGGTTGGCAGGCGCAAACCTCGAAGAACCATCCCGCCTGAAAGAAGCGGTTAAAGTGTATTTATCATCATAAGTATAGATCAGCCTTCCCACATAAGAGATCAGGGTATGCTGGTCCAATCCATTTGCATAAGTGGGTGTGGTATTAGGCCACAGGGCCCCGTACGCATCATAAGTTGCAAAATTCAGCCATTCGGATTTATAATCATAGTAACCGTATGTTGCCATAGCGTTGATATTGCTCCGGATATTGGGCAGCTCCCGGGTATAATTCAAAGTATACTCAAGAAACGCATTGGTAGCATCGCTTTCGTATTGATGATTGGAGCCGCGGTAGGTATAATCGTCAGTGGCCGAATAGGCGTTGCGGGCCAGACTGTCCAATATTGTTCTGCCGGTTGTTTTACTCCTGTCAACGCCCCCGTTGGCAATTAAATGCAGATCCGGTAAGAACGGCAGCTTCAGATCCAGCTTTAAATTACCAAACGCCCTGTTGTAGCGGCTGATATCGTTTTGCTGCATCAGCAGGGCTACCGGGTTTAGCGAGGCCAGTGTATTAGGCGTACCGTCGGCGTTCAGCCACTGAAAGTAATCGCCAAAACCGTAATCACCATTAACAGACTGTGTAGGATCAAATATAACAGCATTGGAAATGGCACTCTGGTTGGCATTGCGGTTCTTAGTAGTGCTGGCATTTACGTTCAGCTCCACCTTCAACAATTTTTTAAAGAAAGAAGGCGTTAATTTTAAAGAAGCAGTACCACGCTGCATCAGGTCAGTCTTCAAAACGCCTTGCTGATCAAGCCAGCCTGCAGAGATCCTGTAAGGCAGCCATTTGGCTGTGCCCGACACGGCAATATTCGTATTGCTTGTCAGCGCGGTTTGATAAATTTCCTTTTGCCAATCGGTGCTGGCAGATCCCAGCAAAGCAGTGTAAGTCTCATCATAGTGATCTGTAACCAGGGTTCTGAACTCATCGGCATTCAGCACATCTACATAATTAGATACCTTGCCTGCCGATACCAGGGTATTAAAATTGATTTTGGGCCTACCCCTCAGTCCCGATTTGGTTGTAATTAAAATAACACCGCTCGAGGCCCTTGAGCCATAAATAGCTGTTGATGCGGCATCTTTAAGAATCGTAACACTTTCAATATCGTTGGGATTTACATATCCGTCAAACGGTGCTCCATCCACTACCTGCAAAGGCGAATTACTGCCGTTTAAAGAAGCAAGCCCCCTGATAAGTATAGTGCTTCCGGCCCCCGGCCGGCCGCCATTTGGGGTGATGGACACGCCGGTGGCCTTACCGGAGATCATCTGGTCGAAACTTGTAACAGTACCCTTTTGAAAATCTTTCGTGGTTAGGGTATTTACGGCCCCTGTCACATCCGATTTCCTAACCGTACCATAACCAATTACCACCACATTATCCAGCGAGCTGGCAAAAGCAGTCAATTGCACGCGGATAACAGGGCCGCTGATGGGTACCTCTTTTGAAGCATAACCAATGCTCGAAACCTGAAGTGTGGAAGCGTTGCCGGGAACATTTATCTGAAATTTTCCCGTCGAATCCGTAACGGTTGCATAATTAGTTCCCCTGGCCTGGATGGTAGCGCCGTAAAGAGGATCTCCGGTTTTTTCATCGGTAACAGTACCTGTTACCTGCCTGGTTTGAGCAAAAGCAGCCATACTACAAACCAGCATAAGCAGCGTTAAATACGCCTGCAAGCATCTTTTTCTTTGCATAGACAAACAATGTTATTTTCTGAACAATTTGTGTACTTGGTACACAATAGATTTCATACCTGAAAACAAAGTTAAGGATTAAATGTGTATCTGATACACATTTCCAAAAAAATTTTTATCCTCGGGATGCCGCAGCGTTTTTTATGGTTTTTGTTCTGAATTTATGCAGCTTTCCGGGCCGGTGAGACACGTCATCTTCCAGCTCGTCCAGTTCCTGGAGCCAGTTTTTTAAAGCAATCTTTTTACGGAAGTTCCGGCGGTCAAGAGAAACGCCCAATATCGCTTCATACAATTCCTGCAAGGCACGAAGCGAAAACTTTTCGGGCAATAAGTTACGGACTACCGGCAGCTCCATAATCTGGGACCGCAATAAATTTAAACAGGTATCCAGAATTTCTTTATGGTCAAATGCCAGCTTTTTTATGGTGTGTACCGGGTGCCAGTGCAAATCGTTGGTATCAATATTCAGCTTGTGGCTGTTAATATTAATAAGCGAATAATAAGCCGTACTTACCACCCGTCCTGAAGGGTGCCGCCCAATACTTCCAAAAGTATGTACCTGCTGTAAAAAAACATCATCCAGGCCTGTACGGTCCTTTAATACCCGGTAGGAAGCTTCGTCCAGGTCTTCTTCCGGTTTTACCAGGTCGCCTAATAAAGAATACAAACCAGAAAACTCTTCAAGATCCGATTTTATCAGTAAAACTTTCAGCTCCCTTTCATCATATCCCAAAATAACACAGTCCACCGATACTGCGATTTTGAAATACTCAAGATGACTGATTTTCTCAGCTGCTGCGGTTTTTAGGGAATTATTCGCCATGGCAATAAATTGTGTTATATACACACAAATGTAAGGATTGAGATAAGACCTTCTATTTTTTTCGGGGTGCAATTAAAAAACATTCCTATATTTGTGTACTAAGTACACATTATGAAACGATGCTTCCTGCCATTTATCTTATTGGTATTATTGTGGTCATGTAAAAAAAATGATCCGTCCAATGACTCCGGTTCCAACCCTTCCGAAGAACCAGTTACCGTAAGCTTTACGGGATTAATCACTACAGATAAAACCTTTCCGTCGGCCGATGAAAGCTTTACATTGGTGTTCGACCCTGCGAAAGGAAATGAAGCGCTGTCGGGCTTTAGTGGCGATGTATACCTGTACGCCGGTGTTATAACCGACAAAAGCACTGGCAGCGATGACTGGAAGTATGTAAAAAGCAGCTCTTTTACTGAGCCCGACGCTGCGAGTAAAATGACGAGGCAAACAAATGGCACTTATTCGATCAGCATAACACCCCGCAGTTTTTTCGGTGTTCCATCAACTGAAAAAATCTTAAAAGTGGCCATGCTGTTCCGGACCGGGGACGGCAACACAGTTACACGCAATGCCGATGGCAGCAACATTTATTTACCAATATATGACGCAGGCACCTTAAATGTGAGGTTTGCTGCGCCCGAAATGCAGCCTACCTATACACTAACCCCCACAACAGGAGCAGTAACGGTTGGGCAGGAGCTTACGGTAACAGCAGCAGGTTCAGCCTCCGCCAGCCTTGTGCTCACCCTTAATGGCACACCGTTCGCCACTGCTTCCAATGCCACTGCCATTAGCGGGAAAGCGGTTTTTACAGAAGCCGGACAACAAACCATTAAAGTAACAGCCAATGGCACAACCGAATCTTCGTTTACAGTAATAGCCAGCGGCACGGTGCAGGTTGCCGATCTGCCCGGGGGAGCCGCACAGGGTGTAACTTTTAGCAATAATGGCACTTCTGCAACATTTGCTGTTTATGCTCCGGGTAAATCTTTTATAAATGTGGTAGGCGATTTTAACAGCTGGACACCAAATGCCACTTCCTTTATGAAGCGCACACCCGATGGCAATATATGGTGGACAACCATCGACGGACTGGATGCCGGCACACAATATGCTTATCAATATTGGGTAGATGGTACTTTAAAAATTGCCGATCCATATACCGAAAAAATTTTGGACCCCGATAATGATGCCTCAATACCGGCAGCCAACAACTCCAATTTCGGAACATACCCAACAGGAAAAACCACCGGCATTGTAAGCACGTTTAAAGCCAATGAAACGGCCTATTCCTGGCAAAATACCAGCTTCACCAAACCGGCCAAAAACAACCTGGTGATATATGAATTGCTGGTACGCGATTTTTTGGGTAATAATAATTATAAAACGCTTACCGACACTTTAAATTATTTAAGCAGCCTGGGCGTAAATGCGGTTGAACTGATGCCGGTGAACGAATTTGAAGGCAATTCGAGCTGGGGCTACAACCCGGATTTTTATTTTGCACCCGACAAATATTATGGCACCAAAACAGCCCTTCAAAAAGTCATTGACCTGTGTCATAGCAAAGGCATTGCCGTAATACTGGATGTTGTATTTAACCACTCTATGGGACAATCGCCGATGGTACAGCTATATTGGGATAAAGCCAACAGCAGGCCGGCCGCAGACAACCCGTGGTTTAACGCGGTAGCACCACACAGCGCTATCACATTCGGATACGATTTTAACCACGAAAGTACCGCCACCCAATCTTTTGTAAAAGATGTGCTGAAATTCTGGCTACAGGAGTATAAGGTAGATGGCTACCGGTTCGATTTTACAAAAGGATTCACTCAAAAAGTAACTTCTACAAACGACGAACTGAGCGCTTACGACGCAAGCCGCATAGCCATTTTGAAAGATTATAATACCTATATCAAATCGATAGATCCTGATGCGTTTGTAATACTGGAACATTTTTGTGCGGATGCGGAAGAACAGGAATTAGCGTCCGGCGGCATGATGCTTTGGAACAACCTGAACTACAACTTCAACGAAGCGACTATGGGCTGGCTGACCAACTCTAATTTTTCAAGAGCCGATTATAAAACACATGGCTTCTCTGCTGCAGATGGCTTAGTTACTTACATGGAAAGTCATGATGAAGAACGGCTGATGTACAAAAACTTAGCCTATGGCAATGCTTCCGGCACTTATGATATTAAAAGCCTGAACACGGCTTTAAAGAGGCAGGAAATGGCTGCTGCCTTTTTCTTTGCCATGCCCGGACCTAAAATGATCTGGCAGTTTGGCGAGCTGGGTTATGATATTTCGATAGAACAAAATGACCGTACGGGTGAAAAGCCGGTTTTGTGGGAGTATAACCAGCAGCCTGCGCGGGTGGCTTTAAAAAATGCTTTTTCAAAATTTATCGGGTTCAAAAAAAATAACAGCGCTTTTAATACCAGTAATTTCACCTATGATTTGAGCAGCGCTGTTAAATACATCAGGCTGCAGGATGCCACTAACACCGTAGTGGTTGTGGGCAATTTTGATGTAGTCAGCCAGCAGGCTTCGGTAAGTATGGGCAGCTCAGGCACCTGGTACGATGCAACAAACAACAACGAGCCGTTTTCAATAACAGGCAGCACTTACACAGCGGTGCTGACGCCCGGTGAGTATCATATTTTTTCAACCCATATCCTGCAATAAAAGGCCTGAGCATCATTCATAATTAAAAGTTAAAACAATTACGAAATATTCGTAGTGTAAATATTTATCTTATCTTGGTATTAAAACTATTCTATGAGAATATTGGTTTCTACGTTTACCTGCCTGCTATGCCTGCTTGCTGCAGCACAGGATAAAAACCTCTACCTTAATCCTGATAATGCAGCAGGTGCAAAAGCCTCAGTTTTATTTGAAAGTGCCGATCTTATCCAATTGCAAACCACCAAAGAGAACAGCTTTAATAATATTGCTGATTTTTTGGTAACTCCTGATCATTATATTTTTTTGGATGATGCGGGCAAAAACATTTTTGTATTTGCTAAAGACGGGCAGTTTCTGTTCAAATACCAGAAGAAAAAATATAAAATAGAAAGCCTTCAATATGTTTATTCAAAAAATGCGCTTTTTATTGTCAGCAGAAATAAAAACTATACTATCCCCCAGGCAAAATCGCAGCAGATGATTACCCGCAAAGCGGCACAAAAAGACTTTTCCAGGTATGTTAAACTTGAGCTGTTATATCTTGATAGACAAAACCGGCAACAGGTTGAATCATTACCAGTACCGGCATACGCGCTGAACACTATTTATTATTTCAATAACGGTTACCTCGTTGAAAATAACAGGTATGATAAGTATTTAAAAGACTCGGTTGCTTATCACCTGCTACTGTTGCAAAACAATAAGGTTATTCAATCCTATTTTCCCTTTATCAATCTTCCTAAATTACCTTCGTATTACCAGGACATTGATTTTTCTGTTCGCAATTTGAATGATACAACATTCCTGGTTCAGAAAGGGTTTGATAATACTATTTACCGGCTTACACCCGATTCCGTTTATGCTGAATATAAATTTGTTTTCCCGGCGGCACAAACCATGCCCGGCGATTTTCAATCCACACTGTTTAAAGACAACATTGAATTTACCAATTATAAAAATAAGAACAGCAACGCCATTGCAGGATTTGAGAACCTGCTTCAGCATAAAAATTTTTTATTTTTCTCCGCCTCAGACAATGCCCATAAAAACAAAAAATACCTTTTCAATTCCCTCAACAATAACTTATACGACCTGGGAAAAGTGACCACGGATAGCAGCATTTATTTTTTGCCTTCCAGGCTGTTATCTTCAGTAAGTGAGCAGGATTCCGGCTTTGTATATACCTGGATGTCGAATAATGATCTGATAAGGGAAAAACCAAATCTGTTATCGAAGAAGCAGCAGCTTCCTGGTCATATCAGGGCCCTGTTGGACGGATTAAATAAATTTAACAACCCGATTATTATCAAATTCAAAACTAAAACCCAGGCTAACTAATGAAAAAATTATTGACCCTCCTGGCTTTACTTTTACCAGGCCTGCTGTTTGCCCAAAAAAAGATCGGCGCCGTCAAAGGATCCGTATATGATTCCCTTAACGACTATGCCCTGCAATCGGCATCTGTAACGGTTTTTAAACAAGCCGACTCCAGCATTGTGGAGTTTCAACTGAGTAATGAGACCGGTGAGTTTGATATTAAGAATCTGCCTGTCAGAACCCCGCTTTATTTTGTTGTAACGCATACGGGTTACAGATCCTTTTTGGCCAATTTTCAATTAGACAGTACCGCCCCGGTTAAAGATTTTAAAAAACTTTCCCTGTTGCTTAAAGGCGATGGAGAAATGGAAGAAGTTACTATTAAAGCCGTACAGCCTATACGAATGAATGGCGACACCCTCGAAATCAATCCGGATGCTTTTAAGCTCGATTCGAGCGCTGTGGTGGAAGATATGCTGTTAAGGGTACCGGGCTTAACC
>JASGEW010000163.1:0-22573 GCA_047606125.1 Niabella sp.
AAAATTGTCGATTGTCTTGAGATTCTCTACCGATTTTAAATAGTCGTTGAATAATTCCTGTGCTGTTGGCATAATGTTCGTCTTTGTAACAAAGGTACGAAGCAGAAAAAAATGTTATGCACCCTATTTGGAAAATAGCGTTGCAATCATTAAATTGCAGTTTAATCAAAACATTAATCAAAAGTCCTGATGTTTCTACATCAGGGCTTTTTATTTTTCAACACCCCAAATCTGCCGGGTATCAGGATATAAAATGCAGAAAATAAACAGTATGAACAGCAATAGCGTATTGTAGAATTTGAACTCCCTATATATAAAACATGGCCCCCTGTAGAAACAGGGAATGTAACCAAAACTAACTGTTTGTGAGAAATTAATATTGTTAGTACTGCTGCACCTGTATTAATAATGCCCGATGCTTAGATAATAACACCGGGCATTGGAGAGGACGGGCCGCATGGCATTTTATAATACCAGTTCGATATATACAATCTAATTGCTATAGCCCGGGTTCTGAGTTAAATTAGGGTTTCGCTGTAGTTCATCTGCAGAAACAGGCCATAGTAAATCCGACTCTGTGAAGGTGGCCCCATATCCGTTTGAAGCGCCTACCAGCGATACATATTCGACAGACCCCTTTTCAGACGCCGATATAACAGGAAACATTTTTGTGCGCAAACAATCATCCCACATTTTGAACTCAAGCGGAAATTCTCTGAGGCGCTCTGTCCAGCACTCCTCAACGAAATCATCTGCCGAAAGCGCTTGCAACTGGCTGGTAATTTGAGCTACGGAAGCGCCCGTGGTGCTGGCCCGTGCTCTTACCTGTGCCAAATACCCTGCTGCGGTAGCCGATACGGAATTAGTAGATTTGGCAAGCGCTTCGGCTGCAATTAACAGCGCTTCGGGGTAGCGATAAAAATTCCAGTCTTTTGTGCCGATGCCAGTGTTTAGCAAAGCGTCCTCATCATAATAATACCAAACACCAGCGGTGGAGGATGTCCATGTCTTTCCGGTTGAGGGGTTAGTGTACGTCCAGTGAAAAAACTGGTTGGGTTGAATTCTCAGATCAGTAGCTGTATAAACATTCAAAAAGCGATCGGTTGGCCCAAATACCCTTTCAAATATAGAATAAGTAGTAAATAAAGACACCGCCGAGGAATTAAAAGAGTAGGTAGGCCACCAACTGCTATTATTTATAGAGGCATCATATTCCTGTGCATAAATCACTTCATCCAGATCATCGGTTTTTCGCAAAGTATTATATGCACTCCCCGTGGTAAGGTCGGTATTGGCTGTCAGCCCGTGCGGAGAATTGATAACAATAGCAGCCGCCTCTGCTGCATTGGCATAATCGCTTTGCTGCAGGTACACGTTAGCCAGCGTCATTTCAGCTACGTATTTTGTGATCCGGTGCGCATTGCTTGCAAAAGTAACAGCGGGCAGTACCGCTGCTGCTTCAGTAAGATCGGACTCAATAAGATCGTAAACCGATTCAACAGAAGATCTTTCCAGATACAGGTCATCATCGAGCGATTCGTAAGGTGTGGAGAACAACGGGACATCACCAAAAGTCTTGACCAGGTAAAAGTAGTTGAAGGCCCGAAAAAATTTTGCTTCTGCTACGAGCTCATTCGCGGTTTCACTGTCCATGTCTATTTCCGGAATATATTTTATAGCTGCATTGGCAATATTGATGGCCTCATAACATCCGTCCCAGATAGTGTTCATTGTGGAGGATACAACACTGAGGTTGTTTTGCCTTGTCAATTGTTTTGCATACAGGCATATTAGTTCCTGCCCTTCGTAACTATTGGTGAAATAGCCGGTGAGCATGGTATTGATGGATGCGGTGGGGCCAATATATGCGCTTGACGCATAGGAATACCGCTGTGTAGCGCCGCGCCGGTATAATGCATTAACGTTTGCCAGCGCCTGCGCTTCGGTTTCATAATAGGCTTTGGAAGTTAGAGAAGACCTGGGTTCCTCTTCGAGAAACTTTGTACAAGAGGTTAAAGCGCTTGCACAAAGGAATATCAATATTATATGTTTCATCGTTAAAAGCTGATTAAATTAAAAAATTAGATTCACCCCGAATGTGAAGGTTTTGGCTCTTGGGTAAGAGAAAAACGTCATATTTTGCCCAAACTTATTACTGTCGCCCTGTGAAGTGCTTTCGGGGTCGTATCCCTTAAATTCTTTTGAAGTAATCAGGTATGGATTATTGGCATTCGCATAAATGCGTAGTGCGCTCAGCTTTAGTTTTTTAAGGCTTTTGGGTGTAAATGTATACCCTAACTGTATCATACTAAAGCGCAGGTAAGATCCGTTGGCTACCCATGAGTCATCTATAGTTGTGTTTTGCCCGGCGTGCCCGCTGTTTGTAAGGTAAATCATCTGCTCCATGGTATTAGGGTTAGTGCCGTCATACGCATCAGTAAGTATTGCCGAAAGCCCGTTGGTAATGCCAAACCTATCGTAAGTAGAATGATAAAACTGCTGAAGAACATCCACTCCTGTTACAAATTGCAGGTCTAATGACAGGTCAAATTGGCGGTATTTCCAGTTGTTAATAAAGCTGCCTGTCCAGTCGGGCATACCTTTTCCTATGATTTCCTTTTCTGTGGTACGTTTTGCCCGGCCTACCTGGTCCAGGGTAATTTCACCTGCTTCGTAATCTTCTATTGTATAAACGCCCAATCTTCTATAACCATAGAAACTATTCAGGTTTTCGCCAACGCGGATAATGCTCTCGGCTCCTCCAACCCAGCTATTCAGCAAAATATCTTCATTATTATCGCCCAGTTGCACCACTTTGTTACGGTTATAGTTCAGGTTCAAGGTGGACCGCCAGCTGAAATCATCTCCGTCTATGATTGTTCCGTTTATCATCATATCCAATCCCTGGTTCTTTACCGATCCTATATTTTTGATCACCGAGCTGAACCCGGTGGCTGTAGGCAGAGGTGCGTCTAACAATAAATCAGAAGTGAGCTTATGATAATAGGAAACATCAAAACCCAGGCGGTTTTGAAACAGGCCCAACTCTATACCCACATCAAACTGAGCGGTTTTTTCCCACTTCAGGTCAGGATTGGAAATAGAGCTTACATAAGAGTAGGAAGCGCGGGAGCCATCCAGCAGCAAGGTACCGGCGCTTATATTGGCCAAAGACTGGTAAGGGTCGATCTCCGAATTACCGGTAAGGCCGAAGCTCGTATGCAGCTTTAAATTGCTGATGTTTTTCTGCGCGGCCAGAAAGTCTTCATTTATCACATTCCATGCCAAACCGATCGAGGGGAAGAACGCATATTTATTATTATCTCCAAATTTTGAAGAGCCATCATAACGCCCGGTGATGGTAGCAGAGTATTTGTTGTTATATGTATAACCGGCTCTCAAAAAATAGGAGTTCATCGTCCATTGGCTCCAGTCGGATTCGGGAGAGGAGGGGATGGTGCCGGCGCCCAGGTTATAATATTCATAAAAATCGTCATCAAACCCTTCGGTGTATGAGCCGTCATAATTATAAGTGCGCGCCTGCCAGGATAACCCTGCCATAGCATTGATGCGATGTTTGTCGATTGTCTTATTGTAGGTAAGGTAGGTTTCTTCCTGCCAATAGAAAGTATTGGTGTGGTTAACAGCGGCCCAGCCATTAGGCATTGAAATATTATTAAGCGAAATGGAAGAATACCCTCTGTAGGTTTTTTGGTGATTATCTACTCCAAACTGTGTTTTTAGATCGAGGCCATCGTACAGATGAAAGGTGAGCGCCGCATTTCCAAAAATCTGGGTATTATACCGCATACGTTTTTGCAGATCCAATATCATTACCGGGTTCGACATGCCCTCAAAACCTAATGTTTCAGAGAGCGTAGAAGAGGCCGATGTGGTATAGTTCCCGTCTGCATCACGCACCGGCAGCCAGGGCAGCATTTCTATCATGGTCCTGCGCGCTTCCTGCCCTCCGCCATCCTCCGGCGTGTAGCGGCCCCAGGTGTGGTTTACGGTGAGGTTTAACGAGGTAGACAACCAGCTCAGCGGCTTTGAATCATACGCCAGTTTTCCGTTTATCCTTTTGTTATAAGTATTGTTCATGATCCCCTGCTGGTCAGTATAATTCAGGAACGCACCTATCGATGATTTGTCGTCACCCTGCTGAATACTTAATTGGTGATTGTATGAAATGGCATTTCGCGTGGCCTCCCGCTGCCAGTCGGTATTATACAGGGGGTTTCCTTCGGCATCAAAATAATCCGGGTCATTAAACCAGTCTGTACGGTCAAGCGACCAATCGTAGCCCATATACGTATTTTCATTTTCAAGGCCAATCATAAATGCATCGGTCCATTGCTGAGCGTTCAATACGTCCATATATCTTGCTACAGAGCTTACGCCCACCGACCCCTGGTAACTTACCGTTTTTCGCCCGCTTTTTGTGCCCCGTTTGGTGGTAACCAATATCACGCCGTTGGCGCCCCTGGCCCCGTAAATTGCGGCAGAGGAAGCGTCTTTCAATACTTCTATATGGTCTATATCATTAGGATTCAGCAATTGAAAATCTTCCATTGCCACGCCATCCACTACATATAATGGATTTGAAGATGAATTAATTGTGGAAATACCTCTAATAACTACCCGGTTGGCATAGGCGCCGGGTTGGCTGGAGTTGGAAAAAATATTTACGCCGGATGCTTTTCCTCTCAGGTTCTCCAGCGCGCTAAAGTTTTGGGCCTTTACCATATCCTCACCTTTGGCAATAGAAATAGAGCCTGTAACATCCGACTTGCGCATAGTACCATAGCCCACTACCACCACCTCATCGAGCCGGGCATCTTCCGGTATAAGAACAATGTCGGCGTAATTATCTGTTTTTACGGTAATTTCTTTTGATCTGTATCCCACAATAGAGATTACCAATACAGCATTTTCATCTTTTACGGTTAGGTTATAAACACCTTCTGCATTGGTAGTTACCCCATTGGTCGTCCCTTTTTCAACAACACTTACTCCGGCTAAAGGTGCACCATTATTATCAACCACCTTACCAGAAACCGGCAATACGGCCTGCTCATCGGGCGTTCCGATAATCACCACCAATCCGTTGTTTATTTTTTTATAAGAGAACCGGGTAGCTTTCAGCATGTTCTGCATCACATAGTCCACTGTGGCATTTTTTGCATAGAGATCTAACTTTAAGTTACTGCGGGTCAGTTCTTCGTTATACACGAACCGGTAACTATATTTTGATTCGATCTTTCTGATGATGTCGGGTATGGAAAGCCCTTTTACGTCAATATTGATGCGCTGTTGCGATGAGGCGTCGAACGCTACAGCATTAAACGAAGTGAGAAGTATCAAAGCAACGGCAAACTTCATTAATAAGAGAAATTTTATAAGTATTTGTACAGGGCGCAGCTGTCCCATGCAATTATATTTCATATATTGCAATTGTTTAAGATGAAGAAATAACTGCCTGTAAAGCAGTTGTACAGTCTTACAGGGCGGGAAATGGTAACGACATTTTCCGCCTGTTTTTTACATCAGTATGGTTGTTTAGGTTTTTGTATTAATCATTGCAATCGTTTTTAAGCGGTGAAAAAATATTATTTAAAAAATTACGACCCTGTCCTTTGTTATGGCAAAGCGAAAGCCGCCAATTGTTTTTAATGATTCCAGCACATCTTCAAGCGAATCGTTTTCAAAAGTGCCGCTGTACAGGTGATCCGATTTTATGTTTCCTTTCAGTTCTACAGAAACATTATACCATCTTTCCAGTACCGGGATAATATCTTCGAGCTTTTCCTGGTCAAATACCAGCCGGTTTCGGGTCCATTGTGTTTCTGCCGATAAGGAGTCTGCATTTGTGTGCACTTTCAGCAGCGCCACTTCCTGCATTGCCGATGCGCTGACTGTATTTTCCGGGCCGGCCGGATTATTTTGCACCACAATTTTTTCGCTGGGGGACAGCATTATTTTTTTAGCCCCGTGCTTTTTTAAAAGCACTTCCACCGAGCCCCGTATCAGGGTGGTTTGTGCATCTGCCTCGTCCCCATAAGCCCGCACGTTAAACGCAGTGCCTAATACCCGCACATCCATTGTTGCTGTATGCACAATAAATGGCCTCGATCTGTCTTTAGTAACATCAAAATACGCTTCACCGGCAAGCGTCACTTCGCGGGTACCGTTACCAAACTCTTTTCCGTAGGACAGTTTTGTATCCGCATTTACCCATACTTTGGTACCATCCGGCAACACCATATTTGTTTTAGAACCTTTACGGGTAGTTACCATATTACCGGTACGGAGCGGCTGCTGCCTGGTTTGCAAAAAACAGAACGCTCCTATCGTTATCAATGCGAGGATAGATGCGGCTATTGCCCAGGTTTTTAAATATACGAGCCTGGCAGTAAAAGAGGGTTCCTGCTCCGCCTCGTGCATTTTTTTATGCAGTACGGCTAATGCATTATCGACAGTGCCGGGGCTTATTCCGTTGCTATAGGTAAGGGAGCTGCCCAGCAGTTCCTGCATGCCTGCTGCAAGCTGTGCATCCGCATCGCCTGCTTTACAGCGTGCCGATAACTCACGCCGTTCTTCCAGGGTTATTTCACCTGAAGCTTTTCTTGTCAGTAAGTATAGTAGCCGGTCGTTATCCACGTTAAAAAAATAGTGCTTACAGGTAAAGACGCACTACATGAGCAATTACCCCCAAAAGCGCTTAAAAATTTTTGGCAATTATATTCAGGAGGCTGTTTGGTTTTGCGACACCAGGCCGGCAAGCGCCTCTGCAAGTTTTTTCATGGCAATGGTTATCTGGTTTTCAACTGTTTTTACAGACAGTTCGAGCAGTTGTGCCACTTCGGTATATTTAAGCCCGTCTTCTTTTACCAGCTTAAAAATAAGCCTGCAGCGCGGGGGCAGGATTTTTACAGCGGCATTTACCCGGTGCAGGGTTTCTTTATTAATGATCCGGGCTTCAACGCTGGTTAGCTCGTAAGTAAACTGCTCACCGGCATTTTCGAGGCTGGTGTTCCTTTGCAGCTCTTTATAACTCCTGCTGCGCATGTAGCTAATTGCCCCGTGTTTGGCAGCAATGTACAGGTAATAAGAAAGGTTTTTAATAGTTGAGAGCATTTTGCGGTTTTGCCAGAGCTTAAACAGCACATCCACACAAATTTCTTCTGCGGCCTGCCGGTCTTTTAAAACAGAGCTTATGTATGAAAGCAATGCCGGATAATACATCCTGAAGAGCTCATCAAATGCCTGCTCATCGCTATTCTCGGCAATGGCGTGTAATAGATATGGCAACCTTTGGGTTTGCATCGTGTTACGAAAGTAAGACTATCTTTGTAAAAATACATACTCATTTAAAGGTTGGATATTCTGCAAAGCGTGTGGCAAGGTTGCTGGCCTGGTTACAGAATGCCTGTTTTTATACAATATGCGATGAGTTGTTCATTGGTAGCAAAATTAAGCGCTTCTTTTATAAGCGTGAGCCGCTTTTCGATGCTGCTTAACCCTGACGGCTGGATATTATTTTTTTTCAGATGATCCGAAATCTCCTGCTGGCGCTTTCCTGCGATCATTAAGGAAATGATCGTTATATCAAATTCGGAAAACTCATGGGCATTCTTCTGTTTGACCTGCTGGATAAAAAGCCGGGGAAAATAACGCTGATTGCCGGCGATTTGATTGATCGCCGTTTTAAGTTCTTTTACATCGCCCCTGGCTTTGCGCACGTACCCGTCAATTTCCAGCGTGTGAAACAACCTGTCGATAATGGCGGGTTTACTTTCAGCAGAGAACACCAAGACTTTTAATTCCGGCTGCATCTTTCGCGCAGCCTCAATAAGCGCTGCTCCGTTGGAGAGCTGCTGTTCGCGGTGATCTTTTTCAAAATAGAGATCGGTGATAAGAAGATCATAGGAATCTGCAGCCTGTTTTGCTTTTTGTATCCTAATCAGCGCATCATCGCAATAGTAGACATAATCCGTATGTGTAATTTTCAGATCTTCCAGGGTTTTTTGTATAGAAATATTGGCACTTTCGTAATCTTCGGCTATGAGTATTTTTTTGATCATCTTGATTTAAGCAATTGGAATATATAGTTGTATTTTCAATCCTTTTGTTATTGTCCTGTCAAAAATAATTCTGCCCCCAATGGTTTTAATACGGTTTTCCGTACTGGTAAGTCCGTTTCCGTAACGGAATTTATGAGGAAGACCTACCCCATCATCTGAATAGAAGATCTTTAGCAATCCTTCTGACTGTTCAAACCGTACCACCACATTTTCGGCGGCACTATGCCTTTTCATATTGATCATCAGTTCCTGTAAAACATGTTTTAATTCGGTTTTTGTTTTTGGTAACATGTCATTCCATATTTCTTTGGCATTACCTACGATCAGGATGCGGGTGTTTTCGCCGGCGAATGATTCAAGTAGTTCCGTAATGGATTGCTGAAAATCGGGGTGAGCAATTTCCGGATGTTCGTAGGAAATATTACGCGACCGCTCGTATACAACGTCTAATTTATCCAGCAGTAACTCTTTTTCTACAAATTCGGTGTGCTCTATTTCCGACATAATGCGATAAATGCCGTTGGCGACCACATCATGTACTTTCCGGGATGTTTTTAATTGCTGTTCGCGGATCATGTGCTGTTTGCGTTTCCTGTACCAGAAGAATACTACCGCGGCAAGAACGATGGTTCCCAAAAGCAGGCCCCATTGTACCAGTATTTGTATCTTTTTTTCGGTATTGTCTTTTTGCAGGGCAAGGTTATCGGCTTTGTTTTTTTCGGTTTCATAACGGATAAGTGCAAATTGGTTTTTGGCATTATTCCGGCTGGTTTGTAAACTGTCGTTTAGGTACTGATAGCGGGAAAAATATTTTTTTATTACGGAAAGCGGACTTAATGCTATTATCTTTTTTAATGCATATAGTTCATCATCAGGACTGTTATGCTGTTGCGCAATGCTATACATTTTCTGAGCATAGAATAAAGCAGCGTCCGGATGAGAATGATAATAATAATCCGACAAATGTGCATAGCTCGCATTTAATCCCCAATCGTCTTTTTCGTTTTTACGGATTTGCAGCGCAGTTAATAATTCGGGAGCAGCATTATAACCAGCGTCCTGCATCCATTTGGTGGTAGCCATATTGGTCAGGATCCGGGCATATTCGCTTCTGTCGTTTTTGCTTTCATTGATGATTGAGCGGTAGATAGCCAAGGCCTGATCGTATTGATGTTTTTTCTGATAGGCCAGGGCCTTGTTATTTAAGATGACAACGCTTGTAGAAAATTTTTTACTTAGCTTTAAGCCATGGTCATAGTAATCAATGGCTGCATCATAATTTTCCAGATCGGCAGTTGTGTATCCTAATTCATTATAGACAGAAGAAAGCACCTGTTGATCGCTGTCCTTTTTTTCATCCAGAAATTTTAGGGCCTGCAACAGGCTTTCCTGGCTGCCAAAATAATCCCTGGCGCCCGACTGTATAATGGCCATGTAGGTATACGCCTGTGCGATCTGCAGACTGTCGCCGGAACTGATAGCAACTTCATTAAAATAGTAAAAAGCAGAATCGTTTCGAATATTAAGGAAGGATTTCGCTTTCTCATAATCTTGAGATGTAATACGCCGCTTAGCGTTGGAAGCCTGTTTACATTCTGAAAGGAACGTTACAGCTGGGAGTAGCAGTAATAGACATAATTGTTTCAAAACAGTTATTTAGCTTAAAAATAAAAAAAATAAGACAAGCCGGGTGCTTGTCTTATTTTTTGAGCGACTATTCCTTGTTAGGATTAAGGTAAGTCAGGAGGAATATGTCCTTTATCACCACCGGGATCGGTAGTATCAATCGGCGCATTCAGCGTGCTTACGTATATGTCACTATTAATATCTGTTGTGGTGGAATGCGTATGAGGTGGTATTAACGACATCAAAAACGCGAGTATAAATTCTATCATCGTTTTAATTTTTAAAAAAGTGATTGAATACTGTCACTATTTTGGGGACAGTGTTTAAATGCACGGCAAGAAGCGCTTCTTACACGTTTGGGAAGTGGTGCGGGTATAGATTGCAGCGCCGGTAAACGCTTCCCAAAGCCGGTCAACAGCAACCGCTTTCAATACCCAGGTAATCAATTCTGTACAGTGTGCTCTTAGCAAAGGAGCTTTTTTAACTGATTGCGAAAACGAAGATAGATTGGGGTAATGCGCTGGTTAGCAAACGATTCCGGCAATTCCGGTCTTTCCTTGGCAATTCCGGTAATGCTTACGGGATTCCGTAAATTCCGTTAGTTTTACGTAACAATCTTTGTAACATGTTTGCAGATTATACTAAACTGATACTGCAGGATTATGAGAAAAAAAGGGAGGCCAATGCGCTTTCAATTACTTTGCTTCATCCCAGTCCGGCTAAACTTAAGGACGAGTGCCAGGCCCTTTGTAATAGTCGATATGAGCGAAAAAAGGATGAGATCGCCCTTCATGGATTCTTTGGTCAGGGTTACGATAGAGCGGCTGTTTTAAAGGAAATTAGCCGATGCGATATAGATAAGTTTAAACCTCTGGTAAAATTTCTCAGAAAAGAAACGGCTTCCACCGACAAAAAAAACATCGAGCTTCTCGCCTGGCTTATAGACTTTAAAGATCGGCCATTTGAATACGGGAAAAAATATCCTGACTCGCTGGACAGCCGTAATGTTACAATGGCAAACATCACAGAAGCTATCTATACAGAAAGTGCTGAGCAAACGATCGCTTCAGATCAGCAGGTAGAAGTGAAAGAACAGCCGCAAACAGTAACAGTAATGGAACGGGGTCTGGCTAAGCCAAGACTCAATTTTAAAACGATCACAGCGCTTATTGTGGCTGCAATACTGACTTTAGCCGGGATAATTACTTATCAGAATAGCAGAAACGGAGCACAACCTAATGTAATGGGAGCTACTTTCAACAACCGGGAGGCCTGTATGTACTGGGCGGGGGATCATTACCAGCAAATATCCTGCAGCCAGAAAGTGTATGGTGCTTTAGTGATTGCGCTGGATCCTGAGAAGCTGCTCTATTTTAAAAAAATAACAAGACCGGACACGATTAAAAAAGAGGACATAGATAAGGTATGGTATGCAAAAATTAAGGGCAAAATAGAATTCTATACAGCGGATGGCTATCATCCAACGGAACTAAAACTAAGATTAAAACCGGTAACAGATTATATCTTTAATAAATACATTTACCCTGAATCCGAATAGTCGTTATTGATACTGCTGCTATTAAAATTTGGTTTCTACGGTTATCCGGAATTATAATATAACTGATAATAAGAAGTTTGTTCAAAAAGTAATACCTCATTATTAATGACCCGCTGGTGTATAGCCATTCTTTTCCTGCTTTTAATAGCCTGTAACAGTTCATCAGGTAACAGTAAACCGTATAGTTCTGAAAGTAAAAAAGCCTACAAAGTAACCAGCATAAAGGACGGCGACACTTTTGCAGTGCTGATTGATGGGAAAGAACAGGTGGTACGATTGGCGCATATCGATTGCCCGGAAAAGAAGCAGCCTTTTGGCAACAGGGCAAAGCAGTTTGCTTCCAGCTTGTGCTTTGGAAAAAAAGTTACTCTTATTCATCATCATCAATACGACCGAAATAAGCGATTGATAGTGGAAGTAATTTTAGAGGACGGCCGAAACATCAACAAAGAACTGGTAAAGGCGGGTCTTGCATGGCACTTTAAAAGGTATTCTGATAATAAGGAGTATACCGCGCTGGAAACAGCAGCCAGGCAACAGAAAAAAGGACTTTGGGCAGATGAAGATCCTATAGCGCCCTGGAACTGACGGCATCGATAACCGGCCGTTACTGAAATCTTATCAGAGGGTATATAAAATCTATTAACCCTTCTACAAACAAAAATTTTGTTGTTTACGGGTTTCCGTAATTGATAGATTCGACAGCATATTATTTTAGTGGCTGAATTGATACACGATTTTAGAAGAAGGTTCCTATTGTCAAAAATTTTCTGTTTAAAATAACTGCCGTAGCATGGAGAATGACTTAAAACTAAAGCTGGAGCAATTGCATCAAAGGGTAGATGCTTTGAAAGACCAGATCCATACAGAAGAAGCCACGAAGAATGCTTTTGTAATGCCTTTTATCCAGATCCTGGGGTATGATATTTTCAATCCGACCGAAGTGATCCCGGAATACATTTGTGATAGCGGCAAAGTATATGTGGACAGGAGTTTTTGTAATTGACTTTTAAATAAATAAAAAAGGAAGCGATAAACTGAAATACAGATATGATTGGAATCAGTTTGGGTTGTAGCTCTTCCGGAAATTTTGCAAAATATCAATAGGATATTCACAGAGGCCGTTGCTATTAAACATGGAGAACATATTCAGGGGAAAATCGTCATTATTGCAAATTGCTTTATTGATGATGCTTTTTAGTTACCCCTTGCAGGGGTTTCATTTGGTATCAATGATTTTCGCTCCAATTCAATTTCAAATTATGGCTATCTAAATATTTGGTTAGCGATTTTATATTTATTTATCACTCAAAGCCTCTTCAATGCTATTGTATATTTCAATCAGCTTGCTATAATTGGGATTGAGCTTGTGAAATAAAAACGATGTATAAAGTTGCTGCACACTTCCTGGCAATTTAATTGTAATAATGTTCTCAACCTTTACAATCACTGATTTGTATGCTGATTTCTGATACCACCTGTCAAAAACTTTATAGCGAAGCATCCCTTTTTCATCTGCATCCGAACAGATATAGATCAATGCATTTTGTGTGTTGTGAAAAAAGCGTTCTATAATATTTTCAATTGTCTTTGATACTTTAGCGTCAAATGACTCCGTCCCATCGTTTGCCTTTTCAACTACAAGCTGGTAAATATTGGGAATTTCTTCCCCGGCAATTGTTGAAAATGTTTCGTCAACTACAAATGCTACCCGGTATAAAATATCATTTCGTGTAGTAAAGTGTAGGTATTTGTTATGTTGTCAAAAACATAATTATAATGGCTTTGCAAGCTTGATACCCTTTTTATTTATGGCGTTGATAGAGGTTTTTCCTTTGATATAAGCACGCACAGCCTCCTTGTCTGATATCATTTTGGCAACAGACTTTACTATTACATCCTTATTGATCCCCTTCTTTTTCATTAGAGTACAAAGTTAAGCAATTTCCCAAAACCGTATACCGTTCCTTATAAACAGGTCAGGGCAAACGCATCTAAATTTTGTTAGATCGTATTTTGGAGGTGATATAATAAAGCCCCGCCGATAGCAGCTAAATATTTTCATCCCGGTAGTCCACTTTGGGAATCCTCCTTAGTATCTATTTTTTTTAAAAAATTGTTTTGGCATAAAGTAACAAATATGTTACCTTTGATTTGTCTGACAAAATGATAGTTTTTTAAATGAAAACAAATGAGTTTATCCGGTTATTAAAAAAGCATAGCTGCTTCCTGGTCAGACAAGCGGGTGGTAGCCATGAGGTTTGGCGAAGCCCAATCACAAACAATGAATTTGTGATTCCTAATCACCCGGCAAAAGAACTTGGTATCGGACTTGCAAAAAAGATCTTAAAACAAGCCGGAATTAAATAATTCCTGTCTTTAAATTAAGTTTATGAAAAAGATTGTATTTATAGTAGAGAAAACGAAAACAGGTTACTCGGCGTACGCTAAGGATGATAAATATCCGATCACCACTGTTGGCGATACCATGGACGAATTAAAAGCAAATATGATGGATGCCGCCAATTCCTGGTTTGAATATAAAGGATTGCCTTTGGTTGGCTCTGGTGATATAGCAGTAAAAATAGACCTACCTCAATTTTTCGACTATTACAAAGAGATTAACGCCAGCGCATTGGCGGAAAGGATCCCGATGGACAGAAGCTTATTGGCTCAATATAAATCGGGAGCAAAAAACCCATCAGAAAAGCAGGTGCAAAAAATATTGTCTGGTATAAAATCATTAGGACGCGAATTATCTTCTCTTGAATTTGCTTAATGGTTTATTTTGTGAATTATTTTGTTTGACGGGACCTCAAAAAGCGTGTCAGCCTGAGACTCAAATAAAAGCATTGTATTTAAGCTTATTAGAATGGCAAAGCAAATGATAAGACCTATGTCACGGTGAGCCTGACGAACCGTATCCTTCGAACAAAATGTCCTTCGTCAAGCTCAGGACGACATTGATTTTCATTTATTAAAACTTCTTGTCATTAACAACTTGAGAAGCCTAAAGACAGAAGCGGGAAGCGTTTAAATTATAAATATCTGATTCAGACGTTTAGAATGATTTCTTTCTTTTGTAGTAAGAAATTTGGATGGGGGTGTCCCCAATCGGAATGATCCGGCTTTGTTTTTATTGAATTATTTTTTAAAGAGTTAGGAGCGTTGTGCCTGTGTTTTTCGTAACTATTATGGGATAGCTAATATGATTATAACACTTAAATTTGCCTATGAACTCCGCCGCACACACTAACAAGATACACGAAGGACGAAATGTAAAGCGCTTCCGCGAAATGCTGGGTATAAAACAGGAAGCCCTGGCTTATGAATTAGGCTTGTCCCGATAGTTATCGGGAGGAACCAGAAAAAGGTATCTGTACTGGAAACCAGGGAAACGATTGATGTTCCTTTACTTCAACAAATATCTGCTGCTTTAAAAATTCCGGTTGAGGCTTTTCAGAATTTTGATGAGGAGCAGGCAATCAATCTGATTTCTAACAATGCTACTTTTGAAAACTGCCAACAGCCTGCATTTTTTAATCATCATCCGAATTTCAATCCCCTTGATAAATTAGTGGAAGCATATGATGAAATCAAAAGATTAAATGCTGAATTGTTGAAGGTAAAAGATGAGCAGATAAGGTTGCTGCAAAGTCTGGTAGAAAAGAAATAAATACACATTGAATTTACAGAACAGCTCCCTGGATAGCATCCGGGGATCGACGCTCCGGGAACGGGGCGTTTCGCATTTTGGGGAGTGAAATAAAAATGCCCCGCAGATAGGCGAGGCGCTAAATGTTTTCACAACGGAATAATCCTTATTGTGAATTGCTTTCAGGTACAAATATAGAATATATCTTGTTTGGCTAAATACGGAAAACCGTAAAAGCAATAATTTATCTTTATTACTTTAGAGCTATTAATTTAACTAATATGAGCAAAACGATTCTTGGGCTTGATTTGGGGAGTAATTCTATAGGGTGGGCGCCGCCTCAACAATATTTTGAAAACAAAAAATCCCACGGAGTACGCAGGATTGAGATTTCTTCGGCTTATAGCCTTGTTGTGAATTATCTATCAGATAAGAAAAAAACAAAGACAACCCCCTGTGTGGCTACTTAAAACAATGAATTATTTTTATGAGAAAGAATACTCAAATCAAGATCTAAAGAATAAAAAAGCCCCTGTTAAGTACAAGGGCAAAAACTTGTTGAGGCAAGCCTCACTACGGAATAAAATCCTTATTGTGAATTGCTTCAATGCAAATGTATAAGAATATTTATGGAAACAAAAAAAGTTTTAGGGTTAGACATCGGTACGAATTCCATTGGTGCGGCTTTAATCACTCTTCCAAAAGAATATAGCGATTATGGAAAGCAGGGAAAGATTGAATGGTTAGGAAGTCGAATTATTCCAACCGATGGAGATTATCTACGGAAATTTGAAAGCGGTGCACAAGCTGAGACTAAGGCTGCTTTTAGAAGAGGGAAACGTGGCTCACGTAGATTAAAACACCGATACAAACTTCGTAGAACAAGACTGATAAAAGTATTCAAAGCTTTGGGTTGGATAGATGAAACCTTTCCTCTGGACGAACCAAAACGATTCAAAAAAGATATCAATGAAAACGGATACGCATTGAAAATAAGCGATTATTTACCATTCTCGGAAGAAACAATAAATGAGTTTGAAAAAGAGTTAGGCATAGAAAGCCAAAAGAGCAAAAAGGGAAAAAGTGTGGTTCCTGAAGATTGGATTGTGTATTTTTTGCGTAAAAAAGCACTTGCAAGACAAATCACAACTTCCGAATTAGTACGTATTATTTATGTATTAAATCAACGCAGAGGGTTTAAAAGCAGCAGGAAGGATTTAAAGGAAAATACAAGCCTTTTACAATATGAAGATTTCTGGAAAATTAAAAAAGACATTCAAAATTCAGAATATGAAACCAAAGAATACGAAACTCAATTTGTTTCTATCTCGACAGTTGTAAACATAGATTTAGTCTCAAATGAAAAAGACAAAAAGGGAAACTATAAGTTTTCAGTAAACGTTTCGGATGAACGTGTTTGTAACTTTGATATTCAAAGAAGAAAAATGCCGGAATGGAAAGGCAAAGAGTTCACGTTTTTAATTACTCAAAAAATTAAAAAGGGCAAATTTGAACAACTTCAACCTAAAACTCCAACAGCAAATGATTGGGGCTTATGCACAACAGCTTTGGATGAAAAAATAAATAACTATCAGACACCTGGCGAATATTTTTACGAACAAATAAAAGCTGCTTATTTGACAAAAAGAAATTTTAAGGCAAGGCAGTTCCCGGTTTATAGGAAACGCTATCAAGAAGAGTTAGCAACGATTTGGCATAAACAATGTGAGCTTAATCCTGAGCTTGCGGCATTAAACAAAAATCAAGATATTTTAACAAAGCTTGCAGGAATCCTATATCCTACGCAGGCAAAGAATAATATGCCTAAACTAAAAGAATTTCAGAGTAAAGATTTATTGTACATTATCAGTAACGATATTATTTATTATCAGAGAGAATTGAAGTCTCAGAAAAACGCTATCAGTGAATGTAGGTATGAAAAACGCAAAGGGATTGATGGCGAATTGTATGGTGTAAAATGTGTGCCACGTTCTTCTCCCCTTTTTCAAGAGTTTAGAATTTGGCAGGATATTCATAATATCAGAATTCTTAAAAGAGAAGAAAAAGTTGATGGGAAAACAAAGTTAGACATTGACGTAACATCTCAATACATCAATGAAATTGTAAAAGAAAAACTTTTCGACTTATTCAACGCTAAAGCATCTATTTCAGAAAAGGACATATTGAACTCAATAAAAGTAAATAATGAGCAAACCGATATTGCAACATCAAATCAAAAAGAAGGAGAACATTCACACCGTATCAATCTTTTTGCAAACAGGGATTCGCTGAAAGGAAATGAAACATTATTACGTTACCGGTCAGTTTTCAATAAGACAAACTATGACGGAGAAACCATTTTAAATAACCCTGAAAAGCTACTTAAACTATGGCACATTGATTATTCCATTAGTTCGTCAGACGAAGAAAAATCTAGGAAAGGAATTACTACCGCACTTTCTAAACTATTGCCTAATGCAGACAATAAAACACAAGCTATTGAAACATTCTGCAAACTTGCCGAATTGAAAAAAGAATACGGTTCCTATTCTGCTTGTGCCATTAAAAAACTATTGCCTGTAATGCGTTGTGGAAAATACTGGACAGAATCTGCAATTAACAACAGTTTAAAGGAAAGAATAAAAAAGCTAATCACCGCCGAATTTGACGAGAGAATAAGCAATGATACACGGAAGAAAATTCAAAAATGGGAAAGAGAAAACAATAAGCCCCTAAGCGAAATATCTCATTTTATGGGCTTGCCAACCTGGCTGGCGGGATACGTTGTTTATGGCATTCATTCAGAGAAAGAAAAGATGGAAATAAAAAATGTAGAAGATTATAGTACCTATATACAAAAAGCCATTGCAAACAATAGTGTTGGAAACCCAATTGTAGAACAGGTTGTAAGAGAAACTATGTTTTTGGTACGTGATCTTTGGAAGAAATATGGCGATATTGACGAAATACATATCGAATTGGGAAGAGAATTAAAGAACAATAGTATCGAACGAGAGAGGATATCAAAGGCTCAAACGTCCAACTTTAATGAGAAGCAAAGAATAAAAAAGTTATTATATGAGTTATTGAATGGTTTTGAGCAATGCGTTGATGAAAATGATGAAAAGCCTTTTGAATTTGAAAACGGAAAATTCAAATGGAAAACAAAAGAGAAAAGTTCAAAGTTTGAAATAAACCCCAATCCCGAAAGCCCAGTGGATATTGATAAGTTTAGGATTTACAAAAGTTGTGGAACTTTTTCAAAAAAAGAAGATGATGAAAAGTTAGATGCTTTATTTAAAGATGGGAAAAAAGAAAAAATACCGACAAATGCAGAAGTAAGAAAGTATGCACTTTGGTTAAGTCAAAATTGTCGCTCTCCCTATACTGGAAAAATAATTCCGTTGAGCAAATTATTTGACATCAATCAATATGAAATAGAACATATTATTCCTCGTGCAAAAATGAAAAACGACAGCTTTAACAATCTGGTCATTTCGGAATGGGGTGTGAATAAAGCAAAAGATAAAAGCCTTGCTGCAAATTTTATTAGCAATAGTAAAGGGGAATGCAAGCACGGCGATACAAAATATAAGCTGTTTACTTATGAGGAATATGAAGCACATTGTAAAGAAACCTTCAAGTTTCAAAAAAGTAAATTGAAAAACTTATTGGCAATAGAAGTGCCTGATGATTTCATAGAACGACAGCTAAATGACACTCGGCACATCGGAAGAAAGTTGGCTGAATTGCTTGCGCCTGTTGCTAAAAATGAAAACGGAATACTTTTTTCAGGCGGCGGCATAACTTCTGAACTCAAAAATAACTGGGGATTAAATAAAGTGTGGAAGGAAATTATTTTGCAGCGCTTTGAACGCCTGGAGGCAATAACAGGTAAAAAAGGCGAGTATGTTATTCACAGTAAAGACGAACACGAAAATCCTGTAATTCATCTAAACGTGAAAGAAAATCCAAAATTAGATACCAAAAGAATTGACCACCGCCATCACGCATTAGATGCATTGATTATTGCTGCTACCACACGTGAGCACATTCGTTATCTAAACACATTAAACGCTGCTGATACAGATGAAGAAATCAAGAAATACAGGCAGTCTTTGGTAAAAGGGAAAATCCGGGACTTCAAAGAGCCGTGGAATAATTTTACTAAAGATGCAAGAGGAAAACTGGAAGAAGTTATAGTTAGTTTTAAAACCAATAACAAAATTATTTCCCAGCCCAAAAACAGAACTACATATTACAATGCTGAATTGAAAAAAGTGTTCAAAGAACAGAAGACAAATCCAAAATGGATGGCAGTACGAAGGTCAATGTTTAAGGAGCCGTTAGGAGTAATTTGGGTAAAAGAAATAAAAGAAGTGAGCGTTTTAGAGGCTTTCAGCATTCATATTGAAAGGAAGTTAGCAAATTCTGACAAAGAAAAAAGAAAAACGGCCCCCTATATATACGATAAACAAGCAAGATTGATTATTGATGACATAGTAAGCAAATCAAATTTTGCAATAGACGAACAAGAACAGCTTTTAAAAGATATAAAAATACTGTTAGAAAAGAATAGCAAAAAGATAGAGACAGGAAAAACAAATAAGAATGGGAAAGCACAAACTAAAACGGTTTATGTATTAAATAGAGTTGAGTATGAAAAAATAAAAGTGGCTCACTTTGTTTCTTATAAGACTAAACGTATGGCTTTGACAAAAACTGATTATGTGGAGAAACTAACAATAGAAAAAATGAAAGGCGATTTTCCATACTTCTCTTTTGTTTCAGCAGACTATTTTAATTCCCTCCCACAAGATAAACAAGCAATTATAAAAAATAGTAAACTTGAAATTTCAGCAAATAGAAAGCCCAATGCCTTTAACCAATTGTTTCTTGAACACATCCTTGAATATGACAATAACTCAAAAGAGGCATTTAGTGCCGAAGGTGTTGAAAAACTAAACAAAAAAGCAATTGAAACCCCCAAAATTGGTAAGGAAATAAAATCGGTTACACGATTAGACGGCACCGTAGATATAGACGATATGTTTAATGGAGGATTCTATGAAACTGATAAAGGAGCAATGGCCTATTTTGTTATGTATGAAGATCAAAAAACCAAAGACCGAGAATATCTTGAGCCTAATACATCCATCGCAACACATAAGGCTATTGAAAAAATTGTAAAGGGAGAACCTATTGCAGAAGATAGAGATGGTTTTGATAAAATTATTCTATCGCCGGGTGATTTGGTTTATGTGCCTACAATAGAAGAAAGAGGGAAAATAGTAGGAGGGAATCCAGTTGAAAATTCTATTGACTGGAAAGATTGCAAGCATCTTGTAAAACGGATTTATAAAGTAGTGAGCTTTTCTAAAAAAGATTTATTGTGCATAAAAGCGAATATTGCAGATTATATTATTCCCTATGATAGAAAAGAAAAAAGCAAGGGAGAAATTGGATGGGATAACAAATCAACCGCTACAATGGAGGATGATTTTGTAATTAAAGATGTGTGCATCAAACTCAACATTGACCGCCTGGGAAACATTTCTTTACAAAAAAACAACCCTGCCCGGTATGAAACCAATACAAATATACTGGCCGAGCCTGAAGTGATATATGAAACAAAGAAACACACACTTCAAAAATTTGATTCTTTTGAAGAAATGAATGAAGCCGATGCTAAATCAGCAGCGGAAACGACTCCGCTTGAGCATTTGAAGCAAACCACAGAGCTTATTAAGCAAGTATATGCGAAAGAATTAGAGAATCCATCAGACAAAAAAATAAAGTTCCGATAAGATGAATATTTTTATTGAAGAGCATCAGCAAATGTTGCTGGCCTTGGTCAGGCATAAAGTGAAGTTCATGTTAATAGGCGGCTATGCCGTCATTTATCATGGCTATGCCCGCACCACAGGCGATATGGATGTGTGGCTTGCCTTAGGAAATGACAACAAGGAAAATCTGATCGCAGCATTGAATACATTTGGCATTGATGAAGAAAGCCTTGCAATATTGGAAACAATTGATTTCACTACTCCGCAAAATGTATTTTATTTTGGTAAGATACCCCGCAGAATTGATTTTCTGACAATGATAAGCAATGTAAAATTTGAGGATGCTTTTAAAGAAGCTGTCTATTTCCCGCTTGAAGGCGAACAAATTCCGGTAATACACTACAATCAATTGATTCTTTCAAAACTCACTTCGGAGCGAATGAAAGATAAAGCCGATATAGAGGAGTTGCAAAGAATCAATAAATACAAGAAAGGTAAAGACCATGATTAAACGCACCCTATACTTCGGTAACCCTGCCTATCTCAAAACCAAAAACGAACAGCTGGTTGTAGAGCTGGTTGATACGGGCGAGGTAAAAACAGCGGCTATGGAAGATATAGGGGTGCTGATATTAGACCACCAGCAAATTACCATTACGCACGCGGTGATTGCCAAATTGTTAGAAAATAATGTAGCGTTGATCACCTGCAATGATATCCATCATCCCACCGGTTTAATGCTGAACCTTGACGGGCATACACTGCAAAGCCAGCGTTTCCAGTTGCAGGTAGACGCGTCAGTGCCGCTTAAGAAACAACTATGGCAGCAAACGGTGATCGCTAAGATCACCAACCAGGCTAATTTGCTGGGCCAATATCGTATTGCCAACAAAACATTGCTGGCCCTGGCCGCCCGGGTAAAAAGCGGGGACAGCGATAACTGCGAGGCGCAGGCGGCCAATTACTACTGGAAAAATGTGTTCCCGTTATTTCCCGGCTTTAAGAGAGCCAGGGAGGGAGAACATCCCAATAATTTGCTGAACTATGGCTATGCCATTTTGCGAGCCATAGTCGCGAGGAATTTAATTGGCAGTGGGTTATTGCCTACGCTGGGTATTTTCCACCGTAACCAGTACAATGCCTATTGCCTGGCCGATGATATCATGGAGCCTTACCGGCCTTATGTAGATAAAGTGGTGTGGGAAATAGTGCGCACAAACGGGAAGTTTCTCGAAATGACCCCTTCCATGAAGCAGCAGCTGTTAAGTATTCCCGCTATGGATGTGATCATTGACGGGGAGAAAAGTCCTTTGATGAACGCGGTGCAACGAACTACGGCAAGCCTGGCTAAATGCTTTGAGGGAAACAGCCGCAAGCTGCTCTATCCTGTTCTGCCATCGTCATTCAGTTAAAATGAATTTTGAACGGTTAAATGCTTATCGGATTATGTGGGTGATTGTTATGTTCGACATGCCTACGGAAACAAAGGCTGACCGGAAGCGCTACGCGAAATTCCGGAAGCAGATCCTTGACGATGGGTTTAATATGTTCCAGTTCAGCATGTACATCCGCCATTGCATGAGCCGGGAAAATGCTGAAGTGCATGTACAAAGAGTGAAAAAGATACTGCCGCAAAAGGGCCATATCGGAATTATGTGCATTACGGACAAGCAATTCGGGCAGATGGAAATATTTAACGGGAAAGAAGCTGCAGAGGCGCTGGTCCCTGCACAGCAATTAGAATTATTTTAGGAGTTGGTAGAGTTGTAAATTCCTGCGCATGTTGACCCACCATTCCTGTTTATGCTGACCCATCATTCCTGCATGTTGACCCACCCTGTTTTAAGGAGGGAATAAAGGTTTG
>JASGEW010000164.1:0-29126 GCA_047606125.1 Niabella sp.
ACCGAAAGCCCGTATAACCCTGATTTTGTAGCAATGATTAAACAAGGTGAACAGGATCTGAAGGACGGGAAAGGCATAAAAATGTCTTTGGAAGAATTGGAAAACCTATGCAAATAGTTTATACACCTAAAGCTAAAGAACATCTTGATTATTGGATAAGAACAGGAAATAAATCTGTTCTTAAAAAAATACTGCAACTTACCAATGCCATTATTAAAGGGCCATTTGAAGGAATTGGCAAACCAGAGCCGTTGAAACACGAACTTACAGGATACTGGTCGAGGCGTATTACACAAGAGCACCGGTATGTTTATGCCATTGCAGATGATACGATTATCATAGCATCTTTAAAAGGGCATTATTAGTATATAAGCTATCTTTGCGGCTTCATTTTTAAAACAGTACGTGAAAGTAAGAACGCTCAAAAAGGATAAGGTAAATATTATTACGCTTGGCTGCAGCAAAAACATGGTTGATAGCGAGGTACTTAGTGGCCAACTGCGAGCTAATGATATCGATGTGGTGCATGAAAACCAGAGGCGCGACCATAATATAGTGGTAGTGAACACCTGCGGTTTTATTGATAAAGCCAAGGAAGAAAGCATCAATACTATTTTAGAACAGGTGGAATTAAAAAAGCGCGGTAAGCTGGACAAAGTATATGTCACCGGCTGCCTGAGCGAGCGTTACAAGAACAACCTGGAAGAAGAGATCCCAGAAGTGGACGCCTTTTTCGGTACTATGGAGCTGCCGGCTGTTTTAAAGCAGTTTGAAGCAGATTATAAAAGCGAGCTGGTAGGAGAGCGTTTATTGGCTACTCCCAGGCACTACGCTTATTTGAAAATTTCAGAAGGATGTAACCGTACCTGCACTTTTTGCGCCATTCCATTGATGCGTGGTAAACACATAAGCAAACCCATTGAAGAGCTGGTAACAGAAGCCGAAAAGCTGGTGCGTATGGGCGTGAAAGAGGTCATGCTGATTGCACAGGAACTGACTTATTACGGCCTGGACATATATAAAAAGCGCATGTTGCCTGAGCTGCTGCATCGCCTGGCGGATGTAAAAGGGCTGGAATGGATACGGCTTCACTATGCCTACCCGACCAAATTCCCATTGGAGATATTAGATGTAATGCGTGAGCGCGATAATATCTGCAATTACCTTGATATTCCCCTGCAACATGCCTCAGACCGGATGCTGAATGCGATGAAGCGGCAGATCACGCAGGCGGAAATGAATGAGCTGATCGCTACTATCCGGGAAAAAGTGCCAGGTATTTGTCTGCGCACCACTTTAATTGCGGGTTTCCCCGGAGAAACGCAGGAGGATATCGAAGATCTGAAACGCTTTTTAGATAAGCACCGGTTTGACAGGGTAGGCGTATTTACCTATTCGCACGAAGAAAATACAGGCGCTTATGTTTTTGAAGATGATGTGCCGCAGGAAGAGAAGGAAAGAAGGGCGCAGGAAATTATGGAGCATCAACAAGAAATTTCTTACGAATTGAACCAGGAAAAAATTGGCAAGGTCTTTAAAACGATCATTGACAAAAAAGAAGCCGGCCGCTACATCGGGCGTACCGAGTTCGACAGTGTGGAAGTCGACAATGAAGTGATCATTACCTCCGGGCAGAAACTGAAGATCGGGGAATTTTATCATGTAAGAATTGAAAAAGCTTACGACTACGATCTGGAAGGCGTGATTGTATAATCTTATGTATGATGCCTTGCTTTCTTTAAAAACCTTAATGTTAGTGCTATCGCCGAAAAACTCAGGCCGCTGATAAATCCCCACCACATACCTCTTTCATTCATCCCGAAATGAAAAGCCATTAAGCATCCGAGGGGCAGTCCTACGATCCAATAGGCTATAAATACAAACAGCGTAGGAATGTTCACATCTTTTATACCACGTAAGAGCCCGGCGCTTACAGCTTGTAGGGCGTCCGGGATCTGGAATACTGCGGCCAGCAATAGAAGCCCTGCGGCAATACCCACCACATTATTTTCATGATTGAACAGTAAGGGCAATTGCATCCTGAAAATGGAGAACAGGATACAGCATACGGCACCATAAATAACAGCGAGCGTTACAGTACTTCTACCGATCACGGCAATTCTTTTCCAATTATAGGTCCCGTAAGCATGGCTTACTCTTATAGAACCTGCCTGAGATAATCCCAGCGAAACCATAAAAGCAAACGCAGCGCAGCTTAACGCTATCTGATGAGCTGCCTGGGGCGCGGCCCCGATCATCCCGATAATAATGCCGGAGCCCGCAAAAGCGCCAGCCTCCATCCCGATCTGCAGGCTGCTCGGTATACCGATCCTGAGTAATTGTTTGATAGTGGTCCAATTTATTTTCCACTGGTTCTTTGCAACAGCCACATATTTTTTAAACAGCTTATGATTAAGGATTACAACACCCAGTATTATAAAAATAACAGTTCTGGTAAGTAGTGTTGCATAACCGGCACCGATCAATTCCATTTTGGGAAAACCTAAATGCCCATAAATAAACAGCCAGTTTAAGAACGCGTTCAGCGGTATGGCAACGATAGATAAGGTCATCGCCGTTTTTGTATATTGTAAACCATCTGCAAACTGCTTTAATGTCATAAACAGCACCATCGGAATAATAGATATGCTCATCAATCGCATAAAAGGCAATGCCATAGCCACTACCTCAGGATCCTGTTTCAGATGCAGCAATATATGCTGGCTTAACAATAATGCCCCGGAAATAACAATACCGCAAAATGCACACAGGCAAAAACCGTTAAAAAAATAATGGGATACCATTTGTTTGTCGAATTTGCCATGTGCGAGCGAAACCATTTGCGCCACAGAGATAGTTACCCCAATGCCAAATATGAAAGGAATATTGATCACATTCAAAACCAGCGCCGCGGCAGCCAGTTGTTTATAGCCCAGGTAGCCGATCATTGCTGTGTCGATCAGGTGCAGGCTCATTTGTGCCAGTTCTCCAAAAATAATGGGTAAAGCCAGTTTTAAAGTATTCCGGGCTTCAGTTTTATAGAAATACATTTTAGATTATTGATTGATCCTTGTCTGAACTTTTATATTGATTGATATATTATAGTCTCATATTCAAAAATGACTTTTCCATTTTGTTCATGCTGATCAAAAAGTATTTTTATTTCCTGCATAATGGTGTCGTGAACCGGTCCGCTTTTGGGAACGTACGACGAGGATAAAACACGTCCTTTAAAACCCTCCCAACCAAAAACCTGGCTGTTAGGCAATATGGTTTTCTTCATCTTTCGCGGATCAAAAAAAGCGCTGATTGCCCGGTCGTCTACGTTTCGATGATCCAGCGTTTTATATTCAGGAATATTTTGAATAAGTATCTGTTCGTAACCTCTTGTAAAAGGGGCGTCGTCCTTTCTCGCATTCCATACCAGCACTATATGCCCGCCGGGGCAGAGTATACGCTCAAATTCTTTCTTAGAGGCTTTTTGCTCAAACCAATGAAATGCCTGCCCGGCAACAATTACGTCAACACTGTGCCCGGGCAGGGTGGTATTCTCGGCGGAGCCATTAATAATTTTTAATTGTTCATACTGCCCGTATAAATCAGCGCATGCTGTACGCATGGCTTCGTTAGGCTCTACAGCGTATGTTTCATTGCCGTTATTTAAAAAAAGTTCTGTAAGAAATCCTGTACCCGCGCCAATATCGGCTATTATATCCCCAGCCTGCAAGGCAATATTTTCTTTTAAAATCTCAATGATCTCTTTCGGATACTTTGGCCTGTATTTTATATAATCTGCAACGCGGTCTGAAAAGCGTTGTTTGGAATCTGTCATAAATAATTAATTTATTAAAACTGCTCAATCACCATAGCGCTGGCTCCTCCGCCGCCATTACAGATCCCTGCTGCGCCATACCGGGCAGCATTTTGATACAGCACATTGATCAATGTTACAATGATCCTGGCCCCGCTTGCTCCCAGGGGATGCCCTAATGAGACAGCCCCTCCGTTTACATTTACTTTTGCCGGATCCAGCTGCATGCGCTTTATATTTTCTATGCCTACAACACTGAAAGCTTCGTTAAGTTCCCAAAAATCTATATCGCTCATTTGCAGTCTTGCTTTAGCAACAGCCTTGGGCACAGCCAGCGATGGGGTAGTGGTAAACCATTCAGGAGCCTGCTCTGCATCCGCATAGGCTAATATTTTAGCAATGGGTTGAATGCCCAGCTCCTCAGCCTTTTCTTTACTCATCAAAACCAGCGCGGCTGCCCCGTCGTTCATAGTGCTTGCATTGGCGGCGGTAACAGTACCATCTTTTTTAAATGCCGGATTTAATGAAAGAATCTTTTCAAACTTTACATTAAAAGGCTCTTCGTCCTTATCAATCATTACGGGGTCTCCTTTTTTTTGCGGTATACTTACAGGCACGACCTCGTTGCTGAATTTACCCTGGCTCCATGCCGCCTGGCTGCGCTTATAGCTTTCTACAGCAAACGCATCCTGATCCTGACGGCTGATACCACATTCACCGGCACAAAGCTCTGCCGCCATACCCATTGCCTGTCCGTCGTATACGTCCGTTAAGCCGTCTTTGGCCAATCCGTCAATGAGCTGGGTATTACCGTATTTATTGCCCCATCGTAAATTGGGAACATAGAAAGGCGCATTGCTCATGCTTTCCATGCCGCCTGCAACCACAATATCCGCATCGCCTAATAAAATGCTTTGAGCCGCCTGTGCTATGGCTTTCATGCCGCTGGCACAAACTTTATTGATGGTAGTGCAATTTACCCCATTGGGCAGTCCTGCAAATATAGCGGCCTGCCTGGCAGGTGCTTGTCCCAGGTTGGCCTGCAGTACGCAGCCCATCAATACATCATTTACCTGTTCAGGGGAGATGCCTGCTTTTTCAACTGCTGCTTTAATAGCAAGGGCACCTAATTGAGTTGCTGAAAACTCTTTTAATGAACCTCCAAAACTGCCCGTTGGCGTTCGCACAGCTGAGATTATATAAACTTCCTTGTTATTCATATAGCAGGGATTTACTGCAAATGTAGTTTTCTTTTTTAACTCCAGTGTTCTCTGTGAGTACACCTATGAATCTCTGCGGTTTAAAAAACACCCGGTATTACAGGTCACTATCTTAAAAGCATAATAAATTTTCAATTGTATATTTGAATGTCTTTAAAATGTATCTGATGAAACGATATACTTCTGTTTTTTTTCTTTTGCTGATATTTATAATGCTTAAAGCTTCTGCCCAGGTAACATACGTGCAGGATAAAATTATTACCGGCGCAGATCAGACAGAGAAATACCTTCCTTTACTGGAAGGTAAACGTGTGGCTGTAATGGCCAACCCTACATCAATAATCGGGAAAAAACATCTTGTTGACAGTCTTAAAAGTCTTGGCATTAATATCGTAAAAGTATTTGGTCCCGAACATGGCTTCAGGGGCAACGCCAGTGCCGGCGCCAAGGTAAAGGATGAAACAGATCCTGCTACCGGTATCCCGATTATTTCTTTATACGGACCGAAGAACATGCCTGCCAGGCAGGATATGGCCGATATTGATATCCTTATTTATGATCTGCAGGATGTAGGAGTGCGTTTTTATACCAATATAAATGCACTGGCACGGTTAATGGAAGCCTGTGCGGAAAATGATAAAGAAATGCTCATTTTAGACCGGCCTAATCCTAATGGCTATCTGATTGACGGGCCGGTGCTGGATATGAAGTATAAATCCGGTATCGGGATGTTTCCTATTCCCATGTCGCATGGATTAACAGTGGCTGAGTTTGCACAAATGGCCAATGGAGAAGGATGGCTGGCTAACAGGGAGCAATGCAAATTAAAAATTATTAAAGTAGCCCATTATGCCCATGATATGCCTTACACATTGCCGGTAAAGCCATCACCTAATCTCAATACACAACAGTCGGTGCTGCTTTATCCTTCAACCTGTATGTTTGAAGGCACCTATATTAATCTTGGCAGGGGCACGCAATTCCCGTTTTGTGTATTGGGCAGCCCGGAGCTAAAAGGAAAGTACTCATTTTCTTTTACCCCGTCCTCTATAAAAGGAATGGCCGAGACCCCTCTTTTTATGAATCAGATTTGTTATGGACTGGATCTGCGTAAATATGATGTTGAAGACCTACGCAGAAGTGGGAAGATAAACCTGCAATGGATCATGGAATTATATAAAGCTTCTCCTCATAAAGAAAAATTCTTCGATTCAAAACTTAGCAAGGAAATGGGAAAGATCGAAAACCTGATCGGGAGCGGGCTGTTCCGTCAACAGATTATCGATGGCGTTCCGGAAGCCGAAATACGTAAAAGCTGGGAGCCGGGCCTGAGCCGGTATAAAGAGATGCGGAAGAAATATTTGTTATATCCATAACCTGATTAATAATTAAACAGCTCTTGTAAGTTGAGCACAAAGCCTGGTAATATGGGCGTTACTATTTCATCGCCTATTGTTTTGAGTGCGGAAGGGAGATACTTGCCTTCGTTGTTAAGGGTGTAAGTTAAAAAGGTTTTTTCTTCGGGGTGGATGATCCAATACTCCCTGACGCCGTTTTCTTCATATACTTCATATTTATACTTTAATTCTTTGATATTGTCGCCTGGAGACAGAATTTCTACAATAATATCCGGGGCGCTTACACAGCCGAATTCATCCAGTTTGGTAGAGTCGCATATTACGCAGATATCTGGTTGCACTACAGTAGTAACTTGTTCATTTTGTGTGCTTTTTTGGGTAAGGCGTACATCAAATGGCGCTGTAAAAACTTTACAATCTTTTCCCGAAAGAAAATTATATAGATGTGTACTTAAATGTATGGATATGGCCTGGTGCCTGACCCGTGGCGTCGGGCTCATTTTAAAAATTTTACCTTTGATTAGCTCTATTCTTTCCTGGAACTTCCACGTAAGATAATCTGCGTAAGTATAGGATTTATTTAAATCCAAACCTGATAAATTATTCATTGCTTTCTGTCTTTGCTTAATAAAGATAATAAAAAGGGCTTTTTTAAATATAGGCGTTTAAGAGTTTTTTATTCAATCCTGATAATTCAAGATTAATAATGATATTTGCGACGGACAGATCAAATAAAATTATTTTGCAGGAACAATTTAATATTACAAACGGAGATGCTGTAATACCTGAAGAAAGCTACCTGGCGATGCAGTTAGGCAGCGACTATTTTAGCTATTGCATTTATAATCCGGATAATAAAAAGCTTTTACAGCTTAAGCGGTATGTTTTTGACAACCTTAGCACGGATATTCTGGACACCATACTTACAAAAAATCCTGTTCTGGAAGGCGCATTTGATAAAATAATCACCGAGCTTGATTTTGACAGCAGCACCCTGCTTCCTTCGGAAATGAGTAATGGCGATGCGACACCATTAATGTATCTGGAAAATGCGGATCAGCAGGATCATGTTATCACAGAATTTTTAAAAGATCATCAGATTGCAAATCTGTACACCGTGCCCTATAATGTGCTTACCTGGATGGTGCAGCATTTTCCCTCATCAGGTTACATGCACACCTATTCGGTAAAAATTAAAAATATATCAGATTTTCCGGAAGATGGCTTATTGCGTCTTGATGTATTAAAGAACAGGTTTTCTGTGATTGCGTTTAAAGGCGACCGGCTTTTACTGGCAAAAAGTTATACCTACGCTTCGCCCGCCGACATGGTATTTTACCTGCTTAAAATATGCGAAGTATTTGGTTTTTCACAGGAATTAGTAACCTTGCAGGTTTCCGGATTAATTGACCAGGATTCTAAACTATACCGGGAACTTTATGATTATTTTCTTCATCTGTCTGTTAAACCCGCAAGCTGGGAAGATCAACTGTCTGGATGCCCTGCACATTATTTCACTTCCCTTAATGAACTTACAACATGCGAATTATTGCAGGAAGTTTAGGAGGCCGGAAAATACATCCACCGGCAAAAATGCCTTATACACGTCCAACAACGGATGTGGCTAAGGAAGGATTATTTAATACCTTGCAACACCGGATAGATTTTGAAGGTATTAAAACCCTCGATCTTTTTGGAGGTACGGGGAGTATCAGCTATGAACTGACCAGCCGGGGCGCCACAGACCTTACCATTGTGGAGAAAGACAACCAGATGTTCGATTTTATAAAGAAGACAGCTGCAGCTTTAAAAATTGAAAATATCAGGTTTGTAAAAATGGATGTGTTTAAATACCTGTATGGGTGCTCACAACAGTATGACTTTATTTTTGCAGGGCCGCCCTACGCCCTCGCCGAAATTGATGAGTTGCCCCGTATTATTGTCGACCGGAATTTAATAGCGCCTGGAGGCCTCTTTGTATTAGAACATACGCCCCGAAACGATTATAAGCAGTTTGAGAAATATAGTTTCGAAAAAAATTACGGCACTACCATTTTTTCTGTATTTAAGAACTGAAGCCGCCATGTTAAAATCTGAAGCACGCAAAATATTTGCACAGAAGCGTAAAACAATAACCCCTCAGCAGCGCAACAGATGGAACGATCTGGTACTGATACAGTTTCAGAATATCTCCCTGCCCCCGGTGCATACTTTATTTACTTATGCAGCTACAGATACCGAAGTAAGCACAGATGCAATTGTAGACTACCTGCATTTTCAAAATCCCGGCATGCAGATTGCTTATCCTTTTTCTGATTTTGAAACCTCTTCTATGCAGGCCATTAAAGTAACTGCTGAAACGCTGTTCATCATCAATAAATACAAAATACCCGAGCCCGAAACCGGCACAATCATTTTTCCTGAAGATATTGATGTGGTTATTATGCCTATGCTTTGTTTTGATAAAGAAGGGTACAGGGTTGGTTATGGCAAAGGCTTTTATGATAAATATCTTGAACAGGTAAGGGAAGATGTTATAAAAGTCGGATTATGTTATTATGAACCGATCGATAAAATTGATGACCGCAATAAATTTGACGTACCTTTAGATTATTGTGTTACACCCGAAAGGACGTATGAGTTTTAGTTTGATTGGTACAAAGAGAAATATTTTACTGATTCCGTTTTCCTGGCTCTATCAGGCCGGGGTGTTTTTTTTCAGCAGTTTGTACGATCTTAAAATTTTTAAATCCCGCCGCCCCGAAATAAAAACGATTTGTGTGGGTAATTTGTCGGTTGGAGGTACAGGCAAATCGCCGATGGTAGAGTATTTGGTGGGAACGCTGCAGAGCAGGTTTGCAGTAGCAGTGCTGAGCCGTGGTTATAAAAGAAAAACCGTGGGGTTTGTTGTGGCGGAAACCGGTACCACGGTTCAGGACATAGGCGATGAACCTATGCAATTTCATCAGAAATTCCCCAATGTAGTGGTTGCCGTAGATGAAGAGCGCATAGAGGGAGTTGACCTGCTGGTGAAACAAAACCCCGGCTTAAACGTTATCATACTGGATGATGCCTATCAGCACCGTGCCATTACCGCGGGCCTGAATATTTTGCTTACAGAATATAGCAATATCTTTACGAAGGATTGGTATTTGCCAGCCGGCAGCCTCCGCGATCTTAAAATCAATTATAAGCGGGCAGATATTATAGTGGTTACGAAAACCCGGAAAGACCTTTCGCAGGAAGAACGGCAGCAGGTTGTGAGGAATATAAAGCCTTTTGCACACCAGGAAATTTTTTTTACAACGATCAGCTACGGAACTCCGTATAATATTTTTGATTACGAAATGTGTAACCTGGCAGCTGCAGAAGCTGTTGTTTTGGTAACCGGAATTGCCAATCCGAAACCCCTGCTGGATTATTTAGACCGGTTCGGACTGAAAGTGCAGCATTTGCAATTTTCCGATCACCACCATTTCAATCAAAAAGATATTGGGGATATTTTGGGCACATATCAGGCACAGGATATTAAAAATAAAATTATTTTAACCACTGAAAAGGACGCTGTGCGCTTAAGAAGCTGGCGGCAGCTAAAAAATCTACCGGTATGGGCGCTCCCCATAAAGCATCGTTTTTTGTTTGAACAGGGAGATGCTTTTGATGAACGGGTGAAGGGTTATGTTGCAGGTTAATGAATCAATAATGAATAATGAGTAAAAATAATAATAAACCGAAGAAGAAAACAAAAGCCCAAAAGCAGGCTAAGCGTGAAAAGCGTGAAATAGAGCAGACACTGAAAGGGCGGTTGGAAGTAACCCGCTCGGGGCGTGGTTTTGTAATAGTAGAGGGATTGGAGGAGGATATCATGATCGCTCCTGATGGTCTTAAAGGTGCAATGGACGGGGACACTGTTCGCGTAAAACTGACAAGTGGCTATGAGGGACGTCCCAAAGGAAGGGTTACCGAGGTGACCCAGCGCAAACGAAGCGAGTTTATCGGCAAACTGCAGATGAATAAAGGATTTGCATTTGTATTGGGCGACCGGGAAAAAAATATTCCTGACCTGTACGTGGCAGCGGAGCATATTAATGGCGCCAAAGATGGAGATTCGGTAGTGGCACGTGTGCTTGACTGGGGAGGCGATGGAAAAAAGCCATCGGCAACGGTGGTATCGTTACTTAGCGGGGAGGATGCCGCAGATGAAGCGATGAAAGGCATTTTACTGGAACATGGTTTTTCCTTAAGCTTTTCTGATGAGGCGATGGAAACAGCAGCGCGTTTGCCCGAAGCGATCTCTAAAGAGGACATCAGCAAGCGAAAGGATGTAAGGGGCATATTAACATTTACGATCGACCCCGCCGATGCAAAAGATTTTGATGATGCCATTTCTTACCGCAAATTAAAGAATGGTAACCACGAAATAGGTGTGCACATTGCAGATGTAAGCCATTATGTTACTACCGGCAATGCACTGGATGATGAGGCTTACCAAAGAGCAACATCTGTGTATTTACCCGATCGGGTAAACCCAATGCTGCCCGAACATATATCGAATGTATTATGCTCTCTACGTCCCGATGAAGATAAACTGGCTTTTTCCGCCATTTTCCAGATCAATGATAAAGCGGAGGTAAAACAATACTGGCTGGGTAAAACGATTATTCATTCCGACAGGAGGTACACTTATGAAGATGCACAACAGATCATTGAAACCGGTGAAGGGGATTATGCTGATGTGATCCAGACCATCAATAATATTTCGCAAACGCTGCGCAAATACAGGTTTGATGAAGGTGCGATCAACTTTAACTCAACGGAAGTGAGATTCAAACTGGATGAAAAAGGAAATCCCTTAGGTATTGTTTTAAAAGAAAGTAAAGAAGCGCACCAACTGATAGAGGAGCTGATGCTGCTTGCAAACCGCTATGTGGCAAGGCACGTCTCCAAGATCAAAGTAAATAATAAATCCATCCCTTTCCCTTATCGCATACACGATACACCTGATGAAGAGAAATTATTGCCGTTTATCGCATTTGCCAACAAATTCGGGTATAAATTCGATATTTCGAGCGCAGAAGCCATTGCAGATTCGTTTAACAAGCTATTAAAAGATGTGAAGGGAAGGCCCGAGGAAGCCGTGTTGCAGCAATTAGGCATCCGAACCATGGCCAAGGCAAAGTATACCGAAAGTAATGTAGGGCATTACGGGCTTGGTTTCGAGCATTATTGCCATTTTACCTCACCTATCCGCCGTTATCCCGATGTAATGGTGCATCGCATTTTGCAGGATGTGCTGGAAGATAATGTAAAGGTTGATAAACGGATGGAGGAAAAGTGCAAGCATTGCAGTGAGCGGGAGCGGGCGGCCATGGAAAGCGAGCGTTCTGCCAATAAATATAAGCAGGTACAATACATGCGCCAGTTTGTTGGCGAGGAGTTTGATGCTATTATCAGCGGAGTGTCTAAATTTGGTTTCTGGGCAGAAACAGTGGCGCATCTGTGCGAAGGGCTTGTGTCAATTACCAGCCTGGCTGAATACGACAGTTTTAAACACTCCGAAAGCGATTATGCCTTAATGGGCATGCGTACCGGTATTAAATTTACTATGGGCGACAAAGTGCGCATTAAAGTTATTGCTGCCAATCTGGAAAAACGCCAGCTGGATTATGAATGGGTGAAGCCGTAGGTGGTTTAGTGGAATATTTCTTCTAAAGCATCCTGTAGCCTGGGATATTGAAACTGGTACCCGGCATCTGATAGTCTTTGCGGTATAACCCAACGGCTTTTTAATATAAGCTCGGTTTCTGTGCCGATCAACATGGCTCCCGTTTTTAACAATAAGGCTGGTGCAGGCAAATGCAACCAGGGTTTCAGGATCTTTCTGAAAGCTGCCATCAGCTCTTTATTGGTAACCGGGTTAGGCGCCGCACAATTGTAAATGCCCTGCATCTGGTTATTAGACATGATCATGCAGATAATAGAATAAAGATCTTCAATGTGTATCCAGCTGAACATTTGTCTGCCATTACCCTGGGTGCCGCCTAAACCGGCTTTTACAAGATTACAGTAAGGGGCAATGACCCCTCCGTTTTTGCCTAACACAATAGCTATGCGCAATGCTGCTTTCCTGACAGTGCCATATTTTTTCTCAAAGAAGGCTTGTTCCCAGGCTTTAGCTACCTCAACAGAAAACCCTGTACCTGTTTCGCCTGTTATTTCATCCATAGGTCTGTCTTCCGAATGCCTGTAAATGGTAGCGGTGCTTGAATTGATCCAAAGCTGCGGGGGCTGGTCGCATTGGTCTATAATTTCCTGCAGCCGTCGCGTGGTATTAACTCTGGAACAGAATATAGCTGCTTTATTCCTGGCGGTATACCGGCAATTAACACTTTTACCTGCAAGATTGATTAATACTTCTGAACAATTGATAACTTTTAACAGTTCCTGCTCATTGTTCCAGTTAATATGTCCGTCATTTCTTGAAATGATAGAAACATCAAATCCATCGGCAACAAATTTTTGGGCTAAAAATGTCCCGACAAACCCTGTGCCGCCTGCTAATACGATCTTCTTTTTCATAGTCCTTGTGTTAAATAGCCTGCTTTAACAGTTGCCTGCAATAAACCGGAGCAATGAAAGCAGTCTTGGATTTTCAATTATGCGGTATGATGCATCTGTGTTGCTATCCTTTTTTCTTTAGCCGCTTTTTTGCCTCTGAAAAACAGGTACATATTTATAAACAACATAATACCCAGGTAAATACTGAATCCTCCTATTTTTATGCTCAGTGTTTCTATAGCATCCTGCGCGGTAAATACGTTTGCCGCGATCCTGAGTATATACAGCGCGAAGCCCAGGTTCATCAAATAAAAGCCAATCTTAAAAAGCGTATTGGTAGCAACGGCAATTTCTTCCCTTCCATTAAAAATATCTTTCATGTAGACAATGCTGTTTTTAAATAAATTGTGTGCAACGTAAAAAGTCAGCACCATTACAATGGGAAGGTATACGAGATAAGCGATGATAATTAAGTTTTTCATGATTTAAAATTTATAGGTGATAGAATCAGATTTTTTTGAAAGGAAATAAATCAGCAGCATATTTATATAATGAGTAACTGCAAGTATCAGTATCAGCAAACCTGTTTTGCCCGTAACCGATGAAATCGTTTCCGCTATAGTGTTTACGTTTTCCCAAAAGCTGAACTGAATAATAGCATAACCAATGTTGAAGAGATAATAGGCGAGCAGCAGGATATTGTTAGTGGTGTTCGTTGTTTGTTCGTTATAATGAAATAATCTTAAAATAAAGATCCTTCCATTCTTGTGAAACAGCTTTCCAACCCAGTATATAATATATAAGGTAATAATGCTATAAATCAGGTAAGAAAGGATATTGTAGTTCATACTACATAATTACTTTGAGAAGTTTTAATAATAATTCGCCCCTCTTTGATTCAAAGATCTTGTCGGCCAGCGTGCTGAGCTGGTCTGTAAAAGATTGTATTTCCGAGATCATCTTGTTGAAATCTTTTCCTTCGGTTGTTTTATCATTTTTGGTATCTTCTTTCAGGTCTTTTAAGATTTCCAGTACAGGATTGATCTCTTTTTGCTTACGCATCATAGCTATGCGAAGCGCCCATTTCCACACATCTTTTTCTGCAACAAAAAAATCTTTTCTTTCTCCTGCAATAACTTTTTTATAAATAATGCCATAATCTAATAGTTGTCTTAAGCTCATATTGGTATTGCCCCGCGATATGGTTAAAGCTTCCATAATATCATCGGTTGATAAGGGTTTATCCGAAACCAGCAGCAAAGCCTGAACCTGGGCTACCGATTTGTTGATACCCCATTCACTGCCTAAAGCTCCCCAGGTATCAATGAATTTTTGTTTATTAGTATCAAGCGTTTCAGTCATTGGTAACATATTTATGATGCAAATATAAATGTATTTTCTGAACTTTCAATAAATATTGAAAATATTATTTTTGTGATTTTGAGTAGAAACAAAGAGGTGAACCAAAATCAAACTATAGACTGCTGTTAAATACGTTTTCCCGAAAATTTAATAATCATTCGGGCATTCGTGCCGTTTTATCTATTTTTGGCACATGCAATCATTTGAGGAGTTATCTAAAAGATTTTCTGACCATTTTAATCGTTCCCATTTTTCTGGAACTCCTGATACTTTATACGAACCCAATAATTATTTTCTTTCTTTAGGAGGTAAAAGGTTCAGACCGGTATTGTGCCTGATGGCTAACGAGCTGTTCGGTGAAATAAACCCGGATGCCTGGAACCTGGCTACAGCTATAGAATTATTTCATAATTTCACACTGATCCATGACGATATTATGGATAAAGCGCCGTTGCGGAGGGGCCATCCAACGGTTCATAGTAAATACGGGGAAAGCACGGCCATACTTGCGGGAGATGTAATGATCGTAAAAGCTTATGATTATATCAATAAATTAACGCCCGAGTATATTCCGCGGATCCTCCACTTGTTCAACAAAACAGCAACCGAGGTATGCGAAGGGCAACAACTGGATATGGATTTTGAAAGCCGCGATACCGTATCTTTTGGCGAATACCTGAATATGATTACCTTAAAAACATCCGTATTATTAGCCGCCAGTTTGCAGATGGGAGGCATTTTAGGAGGCGGCAGCCTGGGCAATATCGACCTGCTTTATGAGGCTGGTAAAAAGATCGGACTGGCATTTCAGATGCAGGACGATTACCTGGATGCTTTTGGCGATCCTGAAAAATTTGGAAAACAGCCCGGGGGCGATATTCTTGCTAACAAAAAAACCTTTTTACTGATACAGGCACTTGAAGTGGCCAACAACGCTCAAAAACAGGAACTGCAGCAATTACTAAAAGGCGATGTAAATGATAAAGTAGCGCGTGTGCTGAAATTGTATAAAGATTGTAAAATAGGAGAGTGGGCAAGGGAACAAAAAGATAAATTTTTAAATGAAGCGCTACAGTATTTTGACGAAATGGCCGTAATTTCCAAAAGAAAACAGCCATTGAAGGATTTGGCCCAACTATTAGTAAAGAGAGATTATTAGCATGGTGAATGGGGTAGTGAGTGGGTGAGTGGGGAGTGGTGAATGGTGTAAACTTTCAACTCTCAATTAATTGTCAACTGTCAAAAATATGTCTATACTGCGAAAAAAAAATATAGCAACCATTTTAAGAGATGCGGAAGACGGGCTGGGAGACGGGCATGGTGGTTTGAACAAAGTACTGGGTGTAAAAGATCTCACCGCTTTAGGAATTGCAGCGGTTATCGGTGCGGGTATCTTCAGTAGTATTGGTAAAGCATCGTCAGATGGTGGTCCCGGCGTAGTTTTCCTGTATATCTTTACAGCTATTGCCTGCGGTTTTGCGGCGCTGTGTTATGCACAGTTTGCTTCAACAGTTCCGGTATCGGGCAGCGCCTATACCTATTCTTATGTTGCTTTCGGTGAAATTTTTGCGTGGATCATCGGCTGGGACCTGCTTATGGAATACGCCATAGGAAATATCGCCGTAGCAATTTCCTGGAGCGATTATTTTACGCGGTTGCTGAATATGGCAGGACTGCATATACCGGATTGGCTGACGATGGATTATGTTACAGCCAAACATGGATTTACGGAGGCTAATCATTTAATAACACAGGGAACGGTATTAACAGCCCTGGAACCGTCTTTAGCCGAACGGTTTTCTGCATGGTCCACAGCGCCTCAGATTTTAGGATTCAGATTGATAATGGACCTTCCGGCATTATTGATCACCCTACTTATTACCTATATCGTTTATGTAGGTGTTAAAGAATCCAAAAACTCAGCTAACCTTATGGTGTTGTTAAAGCTGGCAGTTATTTTCCTGGTAATTGTTGTTGGTGCTTTTTATATTAACAAAGATAACTGGTCTCCTTTCATGCCCACCGGCATTCCGGGGATTTTAAAAGGGGTATCGGCTGTATTTTTTGCGTATATAGGTTTTGATGCCATTTCCACAACAGCCGAAGAGTGCAAAAACCCTCAGAGAGATCTGCCCAAGGGAATGATCTATTCATTAATTATCTGTACGGTCATTTATGTTGCCGTGGCGCTGGTACTAACCGGCATGGTACCTTATTTTAAACTAAATGTGGGCGATCCGCTGGCAATGGTCTTTGAAGCAAGAGGTCTTAAATTTATTTCGATTGTAGTGGCGGTCAGCGCTATTATTGCCACAGCCAGCGTGCTGCTGGTATTCCAGATGGGGCAGCCACGTATATGGATGAGTATGAGCCGGGACGGACTGTTGCCAAAAATATTTTCCAGGATACATCCCCGCTACAAAACCCCCTCTTTTTCAACTATTTTAACAGGCTTTGTGGTGGCAGTGCCTGCCCTGTTTTTAAACCTGGACACGGTACTGGCGCTTACAAGTATAGGAACATTATTTGCGTTTGTATTAGTGTGTGGCGGTATCCTGATACTTGACAGGAGAAAAGACAGGCCGGTTTCAAAATTTAAAGTGCCTTACATTAACGGACAGTTTATTGTCCCCGTTCTATTCGTCATTTCTATTGCAGCCATAATTATAAAGGCTCCCGGTCACTTTAAGAGCATTTTAACCGTTGAAGGATTTCCTATGATTATATTCTGGTTGGTAATGACGGTGATAACAGTATTGTCGTTTGTTAAAAAGTTTTCCTTATTACCAGTGTTAGGTATGGTAAGCTGCTTTTACCTCATGGCCCAGGAAAGTCATACCAACTGGCTGCGGTTTCTGGTATGGCTGGCAATTGGTCTGGTCATTTATTTTACATATAGCCGCTTTAACAGTAAGCTCGCGAAAACAGATCAATAATGATGTTACCGGCGCAGGTACTGCTATCATCGCATTTGCCACGCTCGCTTGTGCGCCTGTGCAGGCGTCGGCTGTTTATTTTTATGCTTTAAGCCATTAAATTTGCTTCATGAAATTTCAGGTAGGTGATAAAGTATTGGTGCTTCATTCAGACGAAGAAGGGATTATTGTTGATTTCATTAACAAACAGATGGCAATGGTAGAAGTGCGTGGCGTAAAATTTCCGGTGTACCTCGACCAGATCGATTTTCCGTATTATAAACAGTTCACTCAAAAACACAGGCAATCTCCTCCTCCTCCTCCGAAAAAATATATTGATGAAGTAAAAAAAGAGAAAAAGAATGAGGAAGCGCGTGTGGAGAATGGAGTCTGGCTTAACTTTTTGCCCGTAATGGATACAGATGAGTTTGGCGATGAGTACGTGGAAAAATTAAAAGTGTATCTTGTCAATAATACTTCGGTGGGGTACGAGTTTGAGTATCAGCTCAGTTTTTTTGGCGCTGCTGAATTTGATCTGAAAAACACAGTGCAGCCATTTGCAAATTTCTATATTCACGATGTAGCGTTTGAGGATATGAACGACAGCCCTTCTTTCGGGTTCGATTTTTCTTTGGTGCAGCATGAAAAAAACAAGGCCGGTCATTTTGAAAGCCTGGTCAAATTAAAGCCCAAACAGGTTTTCAATCGTATTGAAGAACTGAAACACAAAAATGAAGCTTCATTTTCTTATTTGTTATTTGACAAATATCCGGATAAAGCTCCTGAAGAAACTAAATTGCCTTTGGAAAAGCTGGCTGATAAGGGATTTAAAATATACAACGCCAAAGAGGCACACAGGTATTTAGAGCCTGCCCGAAGTGTAGTGGATCTGCATATTGAAAAACTAACTGACGATCATTCCCGGATGAGCAATTTTGAAATGCTCTCGTTGCAATTAAAGACTTTTGATAAATTTTACGATCTGGCAGTTGCTCATAAGCAGCCCTATTTAACCATCATTCATGGGGTAGGTACCGGCAAACTGAGAAATGAGATACATGATGCATTGCGTCATAAAAAAGAAGTGAATTATTTTGTCAACCAGCACGACTCCCGGTATGGATACGGCGCTACAGAAATATTTTTTAAATACTAAGTTGCACTTCCTTCAATCTTTTCGTTATATAGGGTAAAGAATGGGGGCATTATAGGCAGAAGCTTCAGGATGACAGGACCGGTGGATGCAGATCATACCGGCGAAACCAAAGTATATGAAGATTGGACTGAGGATGAAACTACTCTTTATTCGCATGATGGCTGGAATGTATCGTTAACACTGGATGAAATATACGCCAAGGCAAAGAATGAATGGCTTCAGGTGGACGAAGATGAAAACTGGATCTATTTTGAAACAGAAAATGATGGGATGATTTCGAGCTGCGGTTATACCCCGAAAAATTGTGCTGACGATTGCTTTATGGGTATTAATATCGTTGAGATTAAAAGCTATTAGACAACAGGCGTTAGATTTTAGAACTTATTGAATAGTTCCTGAAAGCACCATCCGGCAAAAGCACTAACTTGCCCTAACTAAAAAGCGCCACAATGAAGTTCGACGATTCTTTATGGAAAGGAATACTGGAGGATTTGTTTGCCGATTTTCTTCGTTTCTTTTTCAGCAATGCCGATAAAGTCTTCGACATAAAAAAAGGCTTTGAGTACCTTGACAAGGAAATGGCTCAAATCGCAACCGAGGCTTACCCCGAATCGCCCAAATATGTTGACAAACTGGTAAAGGTGTTTACCAGCGATGGCAGGGAGCAGTGGGTACTGGTGCATGTGGAAGTACAGGGATACACCGATAAGCATTTTGAAGAACGAATGTTTACCTACTATTATCGAATTTTTGACCGTTACCGCCAGCGCATTACCGCCGTAGCGTTGCTAACCGACAGGGACAAAAAATTTTATCCCACAGCCTATCAGTCCGAATTTCTGGGAACAGAAATTTTTTACCGCTTCAATAGCTACAAAATCATGGAGCAGGAGGAAAATGCCCTGTTGCAAAACCCTAACCCTTTTGCATTTGTTATTCTTACAGTGCTGCTGGCTTTACGGCGCGGCCGATTATCCGACAGGGATTTGCTGAGCCTGAAACTGGAGCTGGTCCGCCGGTTGCTTGAGCAGCGGTTTTCCAAATCCACTATAAAAGGCATATTCTACTTTATTCGTAATTATGTAGTTTTTGCTGATCCGGAAATTGGTAGTAAATTTGATAACGAAATTGATTTCATTATACAAAAAAGCAGGCACATGGGTATTGTAGAAATGATAAAAGAGAGGGAGCACATCAAACTCATCGAAAAAGGCAAAACCGAGGTGGTTCGTAACCTCATCACTAAGTTGGGTTTGTCCGATGCTCAGGTTGCTGATGTTGCCGAGGTGCCTGTTGCTTTCGTAAAAAAAGTACGCGCTTCGCTGAAAAAGTCGAAAGGTTAAAGTTTAGTACTTAAACACCGGATTTTATTTTTGAATATTGAAGTATTTACCGGCAGCAACCCGAAACCGTCCACTACAAGCCGCAATCTATATACTAATAACTATCTTTGCCCGGTTACAAGCCAGGCTATCGCCTTTTTAAAAAGGGAGGAAAGTCCGGACAGCACAGGGCAGCACACCGGTGAATAGCCGGGTCCCGGCCTTATAACCGGGAACAGAAAGTGCCACAGAAAATAACTACCTTATTCTCTCTCTTCTTCAGGAACGGGGCGGGTAAGGCAAAGGTGAAAATGTGAGGTAAGAGCTCACGGGAATGTTTAGTAATAAATGTTTTGGGTAAACCTTGTGTGCTGAAATGCCATGTAAACCCCGATTCTTTGCCGGCCCGGCAAAATGCGAAAGCTATCGGGGAGGGTAGGCAGATTGATTCCATAGGGTAACCTGTGGAACAGATAAATGATAGCCGTTTTGTCATGCTGAGGCTGACGAAGCACAGAATCCGGCTTACAGGCTTGTAACTTTTTATTATATCGTTTCGGTTTAAAGATCTTTAAAATCTTAGATTTGCTGTATAATCTAAAGCCAGTGCGATTCTTATCAATATTTCTTACTGCTGCAATTTTACTTGCCGGCTGTTCTGCTTCAAAAAAAGCTGCTGTTAATGTTACTAAAGATGTCCATATCTCTTCGTTAAAATTTCTGGATGAATATGATATACCCTATAACACTCATTTTAATAATACATGGGTAGGCGGGCTTTCCGGCATTGATTATGACAGGCAAAATAACCGTTACTTTATTATCAGCGATGAACGTTCTGCTACAAGTGCCGCACGCTTTTATACTGCCGCCATCGATATCAGTGATAATAAAATAGACTCAGTACGCTTCCTGTCGGTAGCATCTTTACGTAATGCAAAAAATGATACGTTCCCCTCTCTGCAAACGGTACCGGAACATGCAGCCGATCCAGAATCTATGAGGTATAACCCTGTTAAAAATATGTTGGTATGGAGCAGCGAAGGAGATAAAGCGGTACGCAGCGGGCGGATGGTTTATCAAAATCCCTGGATATTTGAAATGGATACCAATGGCAACTTTAAGGATAGTTTTTTAATTCCGGCAAATTTGCACATGTATGTTGGCGATAGTGGCGCCCGTGAGAATGGAGTGCTGGAGGGACTGAGTTTTACCGGGGATTATAAATTTCTTTGGGCAAGCATGGAATCTCCGGTTTATGAGGACGGGCCCGTGGCCAGTCCCGGGTATGGTAATGCTATTGTCCGGTTTACAAAATTTGACGCGGACACCAGGAAACCGGTGGCACAGTATGGCTATTTACTGGATGCAGTAGCAAACAACCCTGTTCCTGAAAATGCATTTAATGTTAACGGCATTTCTGAAAATTTGTATATAGGCAATAATAAATTTTTGGTGCTGGAACGTTCCTTTTCCACCGGGGTTGCAGGCTGTGTTATTAAAATATACCTCGCAGATTTTTCCAGGGCAACCAACGTATCCGGGATAACGAGCCTTTATCAAAATACCAGCTATACACCTGCTTCAAAAACCCTGCTTTTCAACTTTAATAGTTTAAACAGGCTTATTGATAATGTGGAAGGCATTACACTGGGGCCTGTACTGCCTGACGGGCATTTATCCTTACTATTAATCGTCGATAACAATTTTAACCCTTTTGAACCTCAGCAGGTATTTTTATTCGAAATCATTCCCTAAAGTCTTATAAGCTTTCGCAGTTTTTTTGCCGGGGGAAAGAATTTTTTGTTTTCATTGAAAGTTCATTTATTTTCGAAATGCAAAAACGATTTTTCTTTTATTCTGTATACCCGGGTTGTTTTGTATAATGCCATTTATTAAAGATTTTACCAGTGATAAGAATACGCAAAAACATTATGAAGGTGTTTAAAAGACCTGGAGTTGTCGGTATACATTTAGTATTATTTATTCCGGTATCAACAACTGCCCAAAATAAAAATACAGATGTTACAGCTTACGTAAATCCGTTTATAGGAACAGCAACACTTTGGGATAGCGCAGCACTTGGGTATAAGCCTACTCACAGGGCATGGGGAGCGGAAGTGTATCCAGGTGCCTCATTGCCCAACTCAATGGTACAGGTAACTCCGGTTACTATGTGGCATAGCGGTTCTGGTTACCAGTATGAAGATACGGTAATTTATGCGTTTGCGCACACCAGTAAAGGTCACTGGAACCTGTGCTATGTGCCGCTTATAGCCGTCAGCGGCGATGTTGCTCCCCAAAGCTACTATTCCGGCTTTAGTCACACCCACGAATCGGCCAGGCCCGGTTATTACCAGGTTTACCTTAATAAATATGGCATTAATGCAGAAGTAACGTCTACCCTGCGGTGCGCGTATCACCGGTATACTTATAAAAGCGGCGCGCATAAAAAAATACTGGCAGACCTAGCCCGCTCTAATGAGCAGGTGCATGATTGGAAGATTGAGAAAACCGGGGAGCATGTTTTTTCGGGGTATCAAAAGACAGGTGGCACGTTTTATTTTTATGCAGTAACCAATCACCGTATTAAAAATATAGCTACGCTTAAAGATAAAGCGTCGGTTGTGAGTGTGGTTGATTTCCTGGATAATGAAAAAGCAGATGATCCGCTTGAAATGAAAGTGGGATTCTCTTATGTAAGCATTGAAAATGCAAGGAAAAACCTTGAGGCAGAAATGTTAGCGAAAACATTTGAGCAGGTGGAAAGCGAAGCTGCCAGCCGGTGGAAGCAATTGTTGTCGAAAGTGCAGGTTTCAGGGGACAGTAACGATCAAAAAGAAACTTTTTATTCTGCTTTATACCGTTCCTTCCTGTGGCCCGTTTTGTTAAGTGATGCCGGCGGAACATTTATAAACGCAAAAGGGGTAGCAGTAAACAAAGGCTTCAGTTATTACAGCGATCCTTCTTTTTGGGATGATTACAGGAATAAGCTGATTTTGCTGGGCATGCTGGAACCGGAGGTAGCTGCGGATGTAATCAAATCTATTACCGATCGCGGAGAAATTAAGGGATACATGCCTACTTTCTTTCATGGGGATCATGCATCCGCTTTTGTAGCAGGGAGCTATCTGCGGGGCATAAAAACCTTTAATGCACAAAAGACCTATAAACTGTTGCTTAATAATGCTTTTACAGATGGAAAGGGCGGACGCCCCCACCTGAACGAATATATGGAACGCGGGTGGATATCTGAAATGGATATTAAAGATCCCAACCTGGAAACGGTTGCAAAAGCCGCAGTTACCAAAACACAGGAATATTCATACGATGATTATGCTACCGCTTTACTGGCAAAAGCGCTGCATGATGATAGGCATTATAAATTGCTGATGAAAAGGACCGGCAATTATAAAAATCTTTTTGACCCCGCTACCGGGTTTATGAGAGGGCGGCTGGCCAGCGGAGCGTGGATCACCCCGTTCGATCCCGAACAACCTTTTTATGAATATATGTATCGGGAAGCCAATGGCTGGCAATCCACTTTTTTTGCACCACATGATCCGCAGGGATTTATTAACCTGTTTCCTGACAAAAATGCTTTTGAAAAAAAGCTGGATTCGTTCTTCACGATTCCCTGGAAAAATTATGAAGCTTATAATCTTACTTCTTTCATAGGCCAGTACTGTCATGGTAACCAGCCCGATCACAGCGCGCCTTACCTGTACTATTTTATCGGCAGGCAGGAGAAGTGTCAGCAGATCCTGAATAAAGTTCTGAATACTTTTTATCGCCGGGGCCCTGAGCGGCTGGCTTATGCCGGTATGGATGATGCCGGGGAAATGTCGTCGTGGTATGTTTTAAATGCTATTGGCCTGTACACTTATTCGCCTGCCGATCCGCAATACCTGGTTACTGTTCCTTTGTTTGATAAGATTGTATTTGACCTGAACGGAAAAAAGTTTACAATCCTGAAAAAAGGAAAGGGAGAGAAGATTACAGCAATACGGTATGGTAATCAAAAAGTGGACGGGTATTTTATTCGGCACAGTCAGCTAAAGCAGGGGAAAGAACTGGTAATCTTTACAAAATAAAATGCAGGGAATTTACCGGCCATCTTCGTGCAGTATCCTCGTATATTTTTTAAGATACTTGGTAATAATGTAAAAAACAGCGGCCAGTACTGACAGTATAATCAGTCCTGAATTGAACCCCCTTTCCCCGTTTATTAGTTCGCCACTTACATTAAACACGGCAAAGATTAAAAAGGTGGCAAACAGCCCGTTTTTCTCCTGTCTGAAAACCTTTTTCCAGCTAAATGGTAAAGCAGGTTTTTTAAATGTGTCAAAATTCAGGGATGGAATAATTGCAGGAACCCTTTCCGCCCATGCTGTATACCCGTCTCCGAATTTACACCTTAAAAACCGTTCTTCTGCTAACATGATCCGTTCGTAATACAGGCAATATAAAAAAGTAAAAGCTACAACAAACCAAAGGTTTTCTGTAAGCAGGGCAGGGCCTAACCACATAAAAAAATTGCCTAAATAAAGCGGATGTCTTACCAATGAATAAATGCCAGCGGTATTGAGGCTGTCCGCCAATTGGTTTTCTTTATTTCGTCCCGATGTGTTGGCCGGCGTATAGCCTACGGTATATACCCGTATGGCAAGCCCAAACATACTTACGGCCAAGCAAAAATATTCATAATAAAACTTGTAATAACTATTATTAGTTAACGGGTTTGTTTGAGATTGAATATAGAGAACAAAACCAACAAACAAAATAATCAGGGGTAACGTACCCCTGTACCGGAACAACCAGTTCCCTTCTTTTTCCATTTCTTCCTGCAAAGGCATCATATCTTATATATTTTTATACAAGATACATTTTATCCGGAATATTTTTTGAATGCCGGATAATATTAAGTTTTTTTTTATTTCTTTTGTAGAAATGGCTGCTTATTTTGGAATGTATAAAATATATTTTTCCCCGAAGAAAGGTTCTTTAAAAATATCCCTGATAGCCGTAATATAAGGCTTGGCGCCACTTTCCTGTATCTCTTTGGCAAGGTCACCGCCTTTCAGGCAAATCAATCCCGGAGCAGGAGCAATGGCCGGTTTTTTTTGAATTAGTGGTTTGGCCCAGCGCCACAAATCGTGAAGCGGCGCTACAGCGCGTGATATTACATAATCGAATTTCCCGTCTTTAATAGCTTCTATACGGGAATGCTGAACGGTTATATTTTGCAGGCCCGCGGAATCCGCAACGCCCTGTACCACTTTTAGTTTTTTGGCAATACTGTCCACCATGTGAAAATGAACTTCCGGGAAAAATATTGCCAGCGGAATGCCGGGAAAACCACCTCCGCATCCCAGATCCACAATGTTTGCCCCAGCGGTAAAATTATAAACAGCAGCAATACTTAATGAATGCAATACATGCTTTTCATAAAGACTGTCGATATCCTTTCTGCTGATCACGTTTATTTTTTCGTTCCATTCTTTATATAAGTTTTTCAGCGCTTTTAATTGTTGCAGCTGGGTATCTGTAAAATCAGAAAAATATTTTAAAATGGTTTCCATTATGCAGTGATTATTTCTGTTACCAGTTTTTTTTCTCTTTTTTCCAAAGGGTGTTTGCAAAAAATAAGTAATATCCTACCATCCACAGATCTATTACAAATATCCACCCTGTCAGATCCGTTTCATTCAGTTTTTTCATAGCGTTTGAAAAAACAACATATTGTATAGCCGATTTGATCGCCAGTATTGCTAACACTACCTGCCAGTTGAACATAAAAGCAGCGGCTATCAGCAAAGGGTAAAAAAGAAACTGGGATACACTGTATAGCCCTAATAAAATTTTATGTTTGATTTTATAATATTTTGAGGTGCTGTAGTGCCTTGTTTTTTGACGTTTCCAGTCGTTCCAGGTTTTTTTAGGAACGCTAATGGTGAATGCATCGGGGTCAATCATGATAGCAGTATTGGTGGCTGTAGCGGCTTTATTAATAAAAAGATCATCGTCTCCGCCCGGAACATGATTTATTGAAACGAAACCTTTATGCCTGAAAAACAGTTCTTTTTTATAACTAAGGTTGCGACCCACACCCATATATGCGAGGCCGGCTATTGCGTAAGACAAATATTGCATGGCGCTGTGAAAGGTTTCGAAACGAATGGCTTTATTCAAAAAGCCGGGATGTTTTTCGTAAGCGCCATAGCCTAATACAATCTCGACCCCCGGCCTGTAGGCATGCTGCATTTTCGCCGCCCAGTTTGCAGAGGCCGGTGCACAGTCTGCATCAGTAAGCAAAATATTTTCATGTCCCGCCTCACTTATCCCGATAGCTAAGGGATATTTTTTACCAACGCTTTCTTTGTTGCGCCTTTCAATATTTATAATATGCAGTTTTGCATGCTCCCGTGCCATCCATTGCATTACATTGCGGGTATTATCTTCCGAGTTGTCGTTTACCAATAAAACTTCATAGTCATTGCTATATTTCTGCTGTAACAGATGCGGGATGTACTTTTCGAGATTGTATTGTTCGTTCCTGGCGCAAACGATGACTGTCAGGGGAGGCAGCGCCGATGTGGTATTGCTCTTGTCTTCTTTATAAAATGAAAGCTTTGAAAAAAAGTATAGGTAGTAAAAGATCAGCAGGCCGCTTGTCAGAACTAAAAAGTAAAAAATGATATTGGCAACTGTGAAATACATGCTGCAAATATAAGCGGGAAAAAAGGCAATACTGCTGTTGGGTGCGTGCGTGTTTGTTAAACCGCTCTAAGCATATTTTCAATAAGTAAAGGATTCGACGCAACAATGCTCCCGGAGTTAAAGTCAAATGTCGCTCCGGGAGCCGATTTTACGATACCTCCGGCTTCTGTTACTAACAAAGCTGCACCTATCCGGTCATGAATATCCTTGCCGTGTTCCGAATAAGCATCAATACGTCCGCAGGCAACATAAGCTAATTGTAAAGAAGCAGGTCCCAACACTCTTATTGCCGCCACCAACCCGGTGAGCGTTTTTATGTTTTGGACGAATTTGCCGGTATTTGCAAATTCTTCCACCATTTTTCCGGCATGAGCCGTTGCTGCCAGGGCAGAACGGAGCTGGGATTTTGCAGAAACTTTGATGGGCGTATTATTTAAGAAAGCACCTTGCCCTTTAATTGCATAAAAGCGTCAAAAGTTGCCTTTTAGGGGAAGGCAACTTTTGAAATAAGAAAGCTGTTGATTAAGAAATTTGAATGAGCCTCGGAGGCTTTTGTTTTGCTTCCTCTTTTTTAGGAATGACAAGATGCAGCAAACCGTTCTCATACTTCGCCTGGATCTTGTCAATATCCACGACCTCTTTCTGCAGGGTAAAAGTTCTTTGGAAAGATTGATAACTAAATTCTTTACGGGCATAGCGTGCACCTTCCTTTTCTTCGCTTTCGCTGGTTTTTTCGGAACTGATAGTGAGCTCATTTCCATCCAGTTCAACCTTGAAATCTTTTTTAGTCATTCCGGGTGCAGCTACTTCCACATCATAGCTTTCAGCAGTTTCTTTAATATTGACCGCAGGAATGGTAGTGTTGGTATCAGAGAAATTTGAGCTTCCCCAATTTAACAAATCCCGATTAAAGAAATCATCAAAAAGTGCAGGCAATGGATTCAATAAATTTCCATTTCTTTTTACGAGTGTCATAATTACCTCCTTTTAAATGGTTAAAAAATGATTTTAAAAACGAAAATCAACTGGTGTGCCAGTTCAATTTTTCGTCATTTTAATGTGAAAATTTGTCGCTGTATTTAGTAAAAAATGACAGTTCAAAGTCAAAATTTCTGTCCTGTCTGGGAAGGGGTTACTATCGGCTTTAAGCATTAGGTGGTGTCTATCTGTAGCAAGCAACGGTACGGGATTTATTTATAGTCATTTTATTTTTATAGTGAATTCCATTCCCTTATTTGGCTTGATAGTGGTTGAAAGATAACCGTTTTCAGGATTGCGGACATAGTTGAGATAGTTTTGCATAGAAGGTTTGAGCCCTTCAACGTCATCAACCACAATTACTGCTCCTTTCTTTAGTTTTGCTTCTATCAATTTGAAAACAGGATATACCAGGTCGGGCCAGCCGTCTAACAATACAAAGTCTAATTCAGTGTTAAGATTTTTGAGTGTTTCCCTTGCGTCGCCCTCCCAAATTTCAATATATTCAGATAAGCCCGCGGCATTAAAATTTTCTTTTGCGGCTTTGGCTTTATGGGCTAAATATTCGGTAGTAATAACCTTGCCACCATTGTCTTTTGCCGCTTTTGCAAGGTAAATAGTAGATATGCCGTAAGACGTTCCAAATTCTAAAATATTTTTTGCACTTAATGCCCTTGCCTGCATATAAAGGAAAGTTCCTTGTTGTGGAATGATTGGGATGTATTTGTCGGTATAAAATTTTTCGTTCTCGGTTTTCCAGTCAATGCCTTTCCCCAGGAGTTTGAATGCTTTAGGCAAAAAATGAAAAATCATTGTTCAGCCCTGTTTCAGCGCTGCTTTATATAGCTTTGCCAACACGGCTTCTGCTTTCGGGTCGTTCAGTACTTCAAATAGATCTGGCGTTACTTTGGGCATAATCTGTATTTTATGATATTCATTTCTTCTTCGTAAGCCAGCCCATATAAACTGACGATTGAAAAAAGCGAAGTGGCGGTTCAAAACCTGCTTCCTGCAATAATTCCGATAGTCTTTCTTCTGAAACAACAAAGAGTTCGCTTTCTATTCTGTTCAGGCGATTATTAATCTGTTCTTCGTTTAAGCCGTCCGGCAAAAGAAGCCTGAGGATCTTCAGGTTTTGCCGGATCTGTTTTTTGTCACCTGTTATGTCCAGCATTACAAATGCCGCACCCGAAACCAATCTGTCGGCAATATCCTTGAGTAAATTTAGTTTATTGCCGTTGTCGTCAAGAAAATGCAACACGCAACCCACTGCCAACAAATTTTTTGAACTTGTTTCACCTAACAGTTTTGGTAAACAGTCTAAGAAATGGTGATAATTGGGTATCCACGTTTGTACAAACTGATTGTAACCTGTTGCTCTTTCGTTTTCAAATATTTCTGCTTTGCTCATTTCGTTTATCGTTTGTACGGTGTCGGTTTACAAGGACCACCACTTACTTTTGGTGCGCCTTAATTTACCTTCAGATATTCTTTAAGTTGCTTAACGCACGCCATATTACTTTTCAAGATCGCCCCTCTTTTTCAAAAGCTAAAATGTCCGTTCCTGTTTCGTGGTATGTTTTACCTTTTTGGTCATATCATAAGCGTTGCGTTTAGATTTTCTTTAGTTTGAAAGTATTGTCAGTATTGAGTTTTCTATGATTTTGATTTGGAAACGATTTGAATTTTTGAGCACAGAAAAATTTATAATTTGCTGATTTTCAGC
>JASGEW010000165.1:0-7654 GCA_047606125.1 Niabella sp.
TAAATTGGGTTCTATTGTGTTCGCTGATAGCTTATGCCAGACAGGTAAGCCCACTTCCTTTCCCTGCTGTTTTCAGCATATTGGAATAAACAGTCTCATACTGCTTTTCTTATCCTTATCTAAGTATACTTACTAAACACATCCCTCTTTTAGCAAGGGATAGGATACTTTGTCATTTTTAATAGCTACAGGTATAAAACTTCTGGTCAGGTTTCTTTAAATATGGCGTTCTTTATCAGGACTCAAATCAGTTGCTTTAGTTAAGAAACCCGTCAAAATATTAATATAGTTCCTTCTAACACTGTTATCAGGTTATTAGTATAACATGTTACATACTTCAAATATAAGGAAGTTATTTATACTTCAAAAATCAGAAATATTTTTTAAGGTCAAATCAGGTATCATGGCCATATTGCTGGCCGAATTGTCGCTTATATTTCTGTATCTGAGAAACTATCACAGGCATAGCGTATATAAATTAAGCCATCCCGTTTCCGGAATGGCTCCTCTATATTGCTTGCCGAAAAATATTTTAATGAACTGCCGTATCGGTAGCAGACGGCGATGTTGAATCGATACTGGGCATTGTATCTGCCGGGTTAACTGGCGGATTGCCGGTTACCGGCTCGGTAACACTTGTATCCTGACTTGTACCTTCTTTATTATTTGCAGAATTGTCACAAGCGACAAAACCTATAATACTGATTACCAGAGCAATAAATAGCTTTTTCATATTTATGGTTTTTAAGGTTCATTATTTAATACTTATTTTGGCAAAAAGTAACCCCAAAATAAATATATTTTTCCTGCTGAAAAAGGGTTACTATTTTTAAAATTCTGTATTAAAATACACTTCAGGTTGAAAGATTCTATATTAGAACAGGAATTAGGTTTATTGAAAGGATTAGCCCGCAACGATAAAAAATCGGCTGAGATTATTTATGGCCAGCATTACAACCTTATACGGGCCCTGGTTGTAAATAATAGCGGAACCACCGAAGATGCAAAAGACATCTTTCAGGAAGCAATGATGGTTTTGTACGAAAAAGCGAGATCGGGAAACTTTGAGCTGAACTGCCAGATACGTACTTATCTTTATGCTGTAGCCAGGAGGTTATGGTTAAAAAAACTGAACCGGACAGACAGGAGAATGGCTGAGTTTGACGACGCAGATGAAACAAGAGTAGTTGTAGAAGAGGATGTGGCAGTGCATGAGCAAAAAGACGCCGAATTTGAGATGATGCATCAATCTATCAACAGCCTGGGCGAACCCTGCAAAAGCCTGCTGCAGGCATTTTATTTTAAAGAGCAAAGTATGCAGGAGATCGCGGAAATTTTCGGATATACGAATGCAGAAAATGCCAAAACCCAGAAATACAAATGCCTGATGCGGTTAAAAAAAATATTCTTTTCTCAATATAAAAAACTTGATAAGTGATGAACGACCAGCATAACAATATAACCCTTATAGATGCGGTTGAACGCTATATTCTAGGGGATATGACACCTGATGAGCGCCTGCAATTTGAGAATCTTCGCAAATCGGACAGCGAAGTGGACCAGATGGTAGTAGCGCATACTCATTTTTTACAAAAGCTGAACCGTTATAACCAATGGGAAAAATTCCAGACATCGCTTAATGAAATACATAATGATCTTTCCGTTCAGGGCAAATTGGATGCTGAAAAAACAAAAGGCGGCAAAGTGCTGTATTTTTTCAACCGCTTTAAAAAGACCACGGCGATTGCTGCTTCCATAGCAGGCATCACGGCTTTAATTGTAAGTGGTATTGTAGGGTCGGTAACGCCCAAGGTACCTAACAGTCAGCTTGAACAACTGAAAGGAGATATTAAGACCCTTGCTGTAAAATCAAGCATCCAGGACCGGGAAATACATAATCTGAAACAGAGCAGTGTTGATAAAATACCCGAAATTCCCTATACTAAAAGTGGTACAGGATTTATAATAGATAATAAGGGCTACCTGGTTACCAATAACCATGTAGTAGCAAAAGCCCAGAATGTAGCAGTGCAGAACAGCGGTGGAAAAGAATTTATAGCCAGGGTGGTTTATAGTAACGCTGTAACAGATATTGCTATTCTAAAAATTGTAGATCCTGATTTCAAATCCCTTCCGGGCGTTCCTTATAGCTTTACCAGGAAATCGACAGACCTTGCTGAACCTATTTTTACATTAGGATACCCGAGAGAAGAGATCGTTTACGGGCAAGGCTATTTAAGTTCAAGAACCGGGTATAATGGAGACACTTTGAGTTGCCAGATAAACATTCCTGCTGAAGGAGGTAATAGCGGCAGCCCGATTTTAAACAGCAATGGCGAGATAATCGGCATTTTAAATGCCAAACAAAAAGATGCGGAAGGCGTAACTTTTGCAGTGCAAAGCCGCAATATTTTTAATGCGCTTAGCGATATAAAAAATGACAAATCAATATCCGATTCTACTTTAAAAAATATTAAGCTGAGTACGAGAAGCGCCCTGGGTGGATTAAAAGCGTCCCAGCAAACCAAAAGGATTTTAGACTATGTTTATATGGTGAAAGTGAATTAAGCTAATTCAAACCACGCCAAAACCGGATATAGCGCTACACTGATGTGTGGCGTTTTTTGTGAATCAATAGCAGCGCTGCTGTGCATCACTCATTAAAACAGCCCTCCGGTTTTTATCTTTTTTATTTACCTTTGATAAGACATGATACCTGATCTGTACATACCAACTTATACAATTAATGACTGGAAATTATGGGAAGGCGATTGGGAATTGATAAAAGGCTCCCCTGTTGCTATGAGCCCTGCGCCGTTAAATAAGCACCAGTTAATGGGCGGCAATCTATTTCTATACCTTGGCGTTGCCTTAAAACAAAATACATCATCCTGCAACTGCAAAGTTTTGTATGAACAGGATTGGATAATTGATGAAACAAATGTAGTAAGGCCGGATATTTTAATTACCTGCGATAAGATTGACCCTGAAGGACACATCACCAAACCTCCGGTTCTAACTGTTGAAATTTTTTCAAAATCCACACAATTAAAGGACAGGAACACCAAGTTTAACTTATATGAGTTTTGCGGGGTAAAATATTATTTAATGGCCGACCCTGACACTAACGCTGCAGAGGTATTTGAGCTAACCGACAACAAATACAAACAAATTTTTGCTCCATTCCATTTCAGGTTGACCGAAACCTGTTTACTTGAGTTTGATTTAAAGGCAGCCTTACAGGTATAGACAGGGAGCCGGTAAATATAATTATCCTGATGCACCGTGCAAAGATAAAACCCTGCTCTTTTACTGAAGCAGGAGCAGGGTCTTAAAATGTTTAATAATTTCTAAAGAAAGGCTTAACTATCCCCAGAGATTGGTGCTATATTCCCCTTTTTCGATCAGTGAGTTTAATTGCTTTTGCACAGCCGGGGCATCTTCCTTATAAGTAACGCCGAACCATTGCGCCGAAGTGGGGATCACTTTTACCACGCCTCCGTCCTTAATAAAATTATCCACTACAGCCGGTATCAGAAATTCAGATTTGGGAACTGTAAGACGCTCTTTGATGAAAGTTTTAAAATCCTGCTCATACAAATCATATACCGAAGGATGAAAGCACCAGAAGTTCATAGACACTACCGTATCCCTCGACAGCTCCGCGGGTTCCAGGCCGTCCTCAACCGTTATCTTGTCTCCGGCAACTCCAATGCCTATACGCTCTACAATGCTCGCCAGATCGCCTTTACCATTTAAACCGCAAACCCCGCGGTTTACCGTACCGTGTTCAGATAACGTATTGATTAGCGGATAAGCAATTACTGCATAAGTTTTCTCGTTGCAATCCGTAGTTAAAAAATCTACTGCCTTTTTAAAAGCGTCGTAACCATAAAAATCATCGGCATTAATTACAGCAAATGGTGTACTTACAACATCTTTGGTGCAAAGAACGGCATGTCCTGTTCCCCAGGGCTTGGTGCGGTCGGCGGGGATTGCTGCGCCATCCAGGTACATATCCAGCTCCTGGAATGCAAACTCATAATCTACCTTGCCGTCCAGTTTTGAAGCAAACAGGTTGCGGAAATTCTCCTCAAATTGCTTACGTATTAAAAAAACAATTTTACCAAATCCTGCCTTTGCTGCGTCTGCAATAGAATAATCCATAATGGTTTCACCACTCGGGCCAAATGCCTCAACCTGTTTCATGCTGCCATAGCGGGAGGCCATGCCCGCAGCTAATATTACTAATGTTGGTTTCATGATAAATTTAAAATATAAAATGTAAAATAATAAATTAAACGCTACCTGGATTAAACAAGTTTTATGTTTATTCGCTGCCGCGGTTGTTTTTTTTGACCAACCGTTAAAACACTAAAAATATTTATACATCCTGTTTATTTACAGACGGTTTCAAAAATAAGGTAATTTAGCCAACAGGTATCATCATTATGAATTTTGTTCACGAAGATTTAATCACAACCGACCCAGTGCCGCTTCTGAGTAAGAACGGCATCGAAACAGCGGTATTGCGGCTCGATAAGATACATCCTGTCATCAGCGGTAATAAGTGGTTTAAATTAAGGTTTTACATACAGGAAGCGTTGCAGCAGCATAAAAAAACGATCCTTACGTTCGGTGGTGCATACTCCAATCATATCGCAGCAACAGCAGCAGCCTGTTATGCCTGCGGGTTAAAAAGTATCGGCATTATCCGGGGCGAAGCGCCTGCCCGCTATTCGCATACCCTGCTTGCCGCTAAAGAGCATGGGATGCAGTTACACTTTGTATCAAGGGAAAAATACCGCCTTAAAGAAGTTCCGGAAATTATTGAGGAGGAATATTACCTGGTGCCCGAAGGTGGCTATGGCTTTACAGGCGCCAACGGAGCGGCCACCATACCTTATCAAAAAAACCGGTTCGATATTATTTGCTGCGCCGTTGGCACCGGCACCATGCTGGCCGGGCTTTTAAACGGTAAATCGCCGGGAGCAGCCGTTTGGGGATTTAGTGTTTTAAAAGGGTATACCACGCTGGAAGAGGAAGTGAAATATCTGCTGAAGCCCCCCGGAACACAGGTAAAGATTTATCATGATTTTCACTTTGGAGGTTATGCAAAACACACACCAGCGCTCCTTGATTTTATGAACAAGCTATATGCTTCCAGCAATATTCCGACAGATTTTGTATATACAGGTAAGCTTTTCTTTGGCGTTAACCAATTAATTGAGAAAAATATTTTTCCGGCCAACAGTAAGGTTCTTATTATTCACTCGGGCGGCCTGCAGGGCAACCAATCATTACGTAAAGGAACGTTAATATTCTAACTCAATTATTCCCGGTCTATTATCTTTGCCGGTTTAGGAGCAATGGCTTTTTTATGAAGAAGATTATATTCTATTTGTTAGCAGGCTTTATTATTACCGGTAGTGCACAAGCCCAGGAAATGCTTCCCGATTTCTCGGTATACAGGGTTGGAGGAGGCAGAGTAGTTATTTCATGGGTGCATAATTACCCTGTTATAAAACAGATCAATATCCAGCGTTCTACGGACAGCCTTAATTTCTTTAAGACCATAGCGACCATGCCCGACCCCGGCTTAAAGCAAAATGGCTATGCGGACGCAAAAGCACCAAATGACAGTATGTTTTACAGGATATTTATTATGTTCGATGGCGGGCAATACCTGTCTACAAAGTCTAAAAGAGCAAGTATCGATTCATTAGGCCTGGCGGATGCTTATGGCAGTGGCGGCCAATCGAATACGGAGACAAACCTCAGCACCAATTTTCTGCCTCCGGGTTTTACACCTTCCACCTATGTTTTTACATCTCCCGACAGGTATGTTCGTATTGAACTTCCTTTTGATAAAAGAAAATACGATATCAAATTTTTCAGCGAATCGGGGCAGCCTTTATTTGAGCTCAACGATATTAAAGAAAGAAGATTTAAGCTCGACCGGTCCTACTTCTTTTCTGCCGGATATATAAATTTTGAGCTGTATGCCGATGGAAAACTGCTCGAAAAGTATAAAGTATTTTTGCCAAAAGAGTTTTAAGAAGTACAGATTGTAGATAATTAATCTCATAGACAATAGCCAATTTAATTACTATTGACTATGCACCATGAACTGCAGACGATCAATCATCTCCACTTCAAATACTTTCTCAAAATTCCTCTTCACTTTTTCTTTTACTTCGTCCATACGCACCCCTCTGCCCAGTTCCTTTTGTAAAGAAGTGACCTGTTTGCCCTGGATCCCGCAAGGCACAATCATATTAAAATAATCAAGGTTGGTATTTACATTTAATGCAAAACCATGCATCGTAATCCAGCGGCTGGTGCGTACGCCTATAGCACATATTTTTCTTTCCCTGCCTTTTATATCCGGGTCGAGCCATACGCCGGTTTCACCTGCGGAGCGCGCTCCTTTTAGCCCATACTCCGCAAGGGTCAAAATAATTACTGCTTCTATATTGCGCAGGTATTTACCAATGTCTGTGTAAAACTTTTCCAGGTCCAGAATCGGGTATCCCACTAATTGTTCAGGGCCATGAAAAGTAATATCCCCTCCCCTGTTGATCCTGAAAAAATCGATCCCCATCCTGGTAAGATGCGCTTCGCTCATTAACACATTATTCATATCGCCGCTTTTGCCCAGTGTAAAAACCGGGGGGTGCTCCACAAACAGCAGGTGATTTTTTGTTACCGGCACATCGGTTGTGGCTTGCAGTTCCCCGCTATCTTCCAGCTCACGTAACCTGGTTTTTATTACCACGTTTTCCTGCAACAGTTTTTCCTGGTAGTCCCATGCATCCCTGTAACGCAGGCTCCCTAAATCTTCAAAAAATACTTCCTGTTTCAATATTCTGTAAATGTTTTAAAGTCGTTTAAAGATTCAACGTTCCATATTCAATCTGAACCTTTCTATCAACAAAAATAAATACAATCTGTTCAAAACAACAATGCTCCTAACTTTGCAGCCGATGAATGAAGACGAAAAATATATTGAGCAGACAGATTCAAACGACGAGTTATATCAGAAATTCGTTTATAAAACCGATACAGGCCAGGAACCTTACCGCATCGATAAATTTTTGATGAACCGTATTGAAGGAGCTACGCGTAATAAAATACAACAGGCTATTCATAACAAAATGGTTTTGGTGAACGGCAATGAGATAAAACCTAACTTTAAAGTAAAAGCCAACCAGGAAATTGTAGTGTATACCGATACGGCGCCTGAGGAAAATGAGATCCTGCCTGAAAATATTCCCTTAAATATTTTTTATGAAGATGACCAGATCATTATCGTAAACAAAGCGCCGGGCATGGTAGTGCATCCCGGCAGTGGCAATTACGATGGTACACTATTGAATGGCATCGCCTGGCATCTGCAACAGCAAAATACGTCGATCAATATTGAAACGCTTCCGAGGTTCGGTCTGGTACATCGTATTGATAAAAATACCAGCGGTTTATTAGTGCTTGCCAAAACTGAAGGGGCCATGCGCCACCTGGCCAAACAATTTTTTGATCATACGGTAGACCGGAAATATATTGCGCTGGTATGGGGAGATGTGGAAGCAGACGAAGGCACCATTATCGCGCATGTTGGCCGCAACCTGCGTTTCAGGAAATTATTTGAAGCCTA